>JAHZFN010000037.1:3504-17151 GCA_019421315.1 Peptococcaceae bacterium
GACATCCGTAAACACGAACATTACGAAAAACCCAGCGTGAGAAGAAAGAAAAAATCCGAAGCTGCCAGAAAGCGTAAATGGAACTAATGAAGTTGGCGGAGCTAATGCTTGGAAAACAAGCGTTTCCGCAGAGGATTGTTTCGGTTTCTTCGGTTTTTTGACAAGAAGAGATTTTAACAAGAGATTTTTAACAGATTGATATTTAGGGAGCCTGAACTTGTTTTTGTTCAGGCTCTTTTGTGTTGCCTGCGGAGCGTTGAGACAAGCCGCCAACCTTTGCGTTGACGGGTCAAAATATAAAATAAATAATAAATAATATATGTAGATTTGCCGCCGTGCCATGCTATCGGGCGGCAAAAAGAAGATTTTGGAATATTGTCGATTTCTATTGACAATATATTAGCTTTGCATTAAAATAAGAGAATAATATTGGGTAATTTGTCCCTCTTTCGATACCGCAGATTTTCGGTTGAGTCTTTGTTAAAGAAGGATTCCCGCAGATTGGAGCTGTACCGCTTGCTTTTGGAAAATTTTCAAAAGAAATTTTGAGTGTTTTTCAAGGTGGAATGCATGCACATAGCAGGTGTTTTGGGGTGATTTTGCGGCTTTTTGAAATTTTTTTTGCTTTTTTTGAAAAAAAATTGAAAAAAACTGCAAGTTTTCACAGCGAGAATTTGTATATGTGGTATAAAGTGATTTTCCCAAAAGGTTGCTTGAAAGCGACAAAGAAAATCCGGTATTTATGAAAACAAATTTTTTAAGGAGGCAAAAAAATGAAAAAAGCGTTAACAGTCCTTTTGGCAGTAGCTATGATGTTCTGCTTCTCCGCTACTGCATTCGCTGCTCAATTCAACGATGTTGACAACAGCTCCAAAGTTGCCAAAGATGCTATCAACAAAGTTGCCGCATTGGGCATCGTTGACGGTTACGATGATGGCGGTTTCCATCCCGGAGACACCATTACTCGTGCTGAATTTGCAAAAATGGCAGACATTGCCAGCGGTTTGAAAGATTCCGCAAAACAAATGGAAGGTGTAAATTCCGAATTCACCGATGTTAAAACCGGTGTTTGGTACACAGGCTGGGTAAACCTGGCTTCCGCTCAAGGCTATGTAAAAGGTTATGAAAACGGCACATTCGGCCCCAACAACACCATTACATATGCTGAAGTTGTAACAGTATTGATGAGACTTTTGGGTTACAGCGATAACCTGACAGGTCCTTGGCCCATCAACTACATCAACCAAGCTACCAAATTGGACGTTCTTGATGATGTAGAAAACTTCTCCGCAAACGCAAACGCAACTCGTTCCGATGTTGCTATCATGTTGTCTGAAACTCTTGACCAGAAAATGGTTAAATGGAACAGCGACGACAACGAATTCCAAGACAAAGAAAAAGACAAACACACTTACACTTTGTTGGACGATGCATTTGACGGCGTTACAGATCAATACATTGTAACAGCTGTTGACGTTAAAGACGCTGCTAAAATGAAATACACAGTAAACGCTGTAAGCTATGATGACGTTCGCAAAGGCAAAGAAAAACCCGAAACCATCAAAGTTAACTGCGACGCTGACACAGCTGTAGCCGGTGTTGAACCTAACGCATTGGTTGACCGTCAGGTAACTGTTGTATACGATGATGACAAAGACGCTGCTTACATTCAAGTTGACGACCAAATCATTAAAGTTGGCAAAGCCGAAAAAGCTAAGAACCCTGACCAAATCAAATTGGACGGTTCCACATATGATATAGCTGCTTATGCTGAAACAAAAAAAGTTGACAACGAAGATGTTTATACTTGGATTAAATACTTCGACACAACCAAGAGAAACAATGCTGACGGTAATGAAACCGGTTATGCTTTGATCAACGATGACGACGAAGTAGTTGCAGTTGAAACTGACGAAAATATCGGTGCTGTTTTGTACGGTTATATGTACTTGGTAACTGACGTTGACACTGACGACAAAGATGAATATCAAATCACTTTGAACGACGAAACCGACATCGATGCTAACGCCGATGACATCATCCTCGTTAAAAACGGCAAACGCGTTGCAACAACCGACTTGAAAGCCGGCGACGTATTGGTAGAATACACTGACGAAGAAGATGCTGCAAAAGTTTCTTTCTTCAACGTAGTTACCGATGCAGCTGTTACAGGCGAAGTTACTGCTTATGAAGAAGGCGCAAGCGTAACAGTTGGCGGTGTTGATTACACAACTAACACTAATACAGTATTCTTTGATGATAAATATGAAAGCAAATCTTCCATTAACTTGAAAGACTTGTCTGACAACAAAGACAAAATCACAGTTTACAAAGGTACTGACAATGCATTATGGTTCATTATCGACGGTAACAAAGGTTCCTCCGATAACTACGCTATCTTGCTTGACAAGACTGGTTCCACCTCTGCTTGGGGCAACAATGATTACAAAGTTGAATCCGTAAAAGTATTCACCAAAGACGGCGAAACCAAAACTATCGCAGTTAAAGACAAAGCTTCTGTAAGAACTGAAGTTAACGCCATCAAGAAAGGTGATGTATTCACATACGAACTGAACAAAGACGGCGAAATCAAATCTGCTACAGCTATCGCAGATGTTAAAGGTTATGCAGGTGAATATGCCGCTAACGGTTTGGTAGTTTCCAACAACAAATACGTTAAAGTTGACAATACAAACCGTACAGTTAACAACGATGCAGTTATCTTCAACCTGAAAGATGATTACGAAGCTGAAAAACTGACCAAAGCTCAAGTTTTGGCTGGCGATGACATCTCCTCCGGTGCATTGGACGAAGATGCTCCCGACAACATCAACTACATCTATGTTGTATTGGATGATGACAACCACATCAAATTTATGGCTATCACCAACTTCGGCGGTGGCGACACAGTTGACTACGCTTTGATCAACACAGTTAAAGGCAGTGGTTCCGACTACACCATCACATTCGACGGTGACTCCAAAGTTTATGACTTGGAGGAAGATTCCTACACTGTAGCAAACGCTAACAAAGGCGCTGCAGCTATCGTTTCTTACAAACTTTCCGGCAACACCGTTAAAGATGTTAAAGTTGTTGAAAATGTAGATGATCCTAAAGGTATTACAGTTTCCACTTACGCTGACGGTTTGGTAACATTGTCTGACGGCAATTCTTACGAAATCGGTAAAGATTGCGTATTCATCTTGAACGATAAGGGTGACCTCAGCTTCACAACTGAAAAATCCATCAAGAAAGATAAAGGCTTTGTAGGCGTTATCGATCCTGATACTGAAAATGACGACGTTCAAAAACTCGAATTGGTAGTTATTTTCAAATAATTATTAACAAGAATTTTTGATACTGAATTTTCAGCAATTAAAAATCAAACAGATTTTACAATCTGCTTAATAAAAAGGCACTCCTTTCGGAGTGCCTTTTTTGTGCTTTCTTATCCATTTTCTTTGGAGTTTGTTACTTAGAACGGTGAACGGACAAGAAATCATAGTGTCAATACGAGCAGGATACTTTGTCAGTCTTAATTAATAGGTTTGTGCCGGTTACCCTGTTTAAAATGTTTAAAAGAAGCCGCAAAAAAACAGATTATCGAATTTAAACGATAATCTGTTTTTTTGTTTTATGATTTTGAATAAAAGATTTATAAATGTAAAACCCTTGCTTTGATTTCCTTGGTTTTGCCCACGTTCCAGAAGTTTTCGCCCAAGTAACCGCAGGTTCTTCTGGTTACGTTCATTTTGTTGCGGTCTTTGTTGCCGCAGTTGGGGCATTCCCATTCGTAATCGTCGTTGATGATTATCTCGCCGTCGTAGCCGCAGACATGGCAGTAGTCGGATTTTGTGTTAAATTCGGCATATTGAATGTTTTCGTAGATGAATTTAACAACCTCCTCCATAGCCTCCAGGTTGTGCCGCATATTGGGGATTTCCACATAGGAAATGGCGCCGCCGGAGGAAATGGGCTGGAACTGGCTTTCAAATTCAAATTTGCGGAAAGCGTCGATTTTTTCCCGCACATCAACATGATAGGAGTTTGTGTAGTAACCCTTGTCCGTAATATCCTTGATGGTGCCGAACCGTTCCTTGTCAATTCTGGCAAAACGATAGCAGAGGGATTCGGCGGGCGTGCCGTAAAGGGCAAAGCCGATGTTGGTTTCCTCTTTCCATCTGTCCACCGCCTCACGCAGATGAATCATGACCTTGCGGGCAAATTCTTCGCCTTTGGGTGTGGTGTGGCTTTCGCCCGTCATCAGCTTGGTAACTTCGTAAAGACCGATGTAACCGAGAGAAATGGAAGAATAGCCGCCGTAAAGATATTTGTCGATTTTTTCGCCCTTGCCGAGGCGGGCAATGGCGCCGTATTGCCAATGCACGGGGCTGGCATCGGAGGTTACCTTAAGCAAGGCACGGTGCCTGCACATTAACGCTTCGTAGCAAAGTTCCAGTCTTTCGTCAAACAGCTGCCAGAACTTGTCCATATCGCCGTGGGCAACAATGCCGATTTGAGGCAGGTTTATGCTGACAACGCCTTGGTTGAAACGTCCTTCAAATTTGTAGTTGCCGTTTTCGTCTTTCCAGGGAGAGAGGAAGGAACGGCAGCCCATCGGTGAAAAAACGTTGCCCTCATAATTGGCACGCATTTGTTTGGCAGAAATATAATCGGGGTAGAGCCTTTTGGCGGAGCATTTTACGGCAAGCTTTGTCAGGTAGTCGTATTTGCCGCCTTTCAGGCAGTTACATTCGTCCAAAACATAAACCAGTTTGGGGAAAGCGGGCGTAACATAAACGCCTTTTTCGTTTTTGATTCCCTGCAAGCGCTGGCGCAGAATTTCTTCAATAATCATGGCGTTTTCTTCGATGTACTCATCGTCGTCCGCCAAATGCAGGAATAACGTTACAAAAGGACTCTGACCGTTGGTGGTCATCAGCGTATTTATTTGATATTGAATTGTCTGAACGCCGGAACGCAACTCGTCTTGCAGGCGGTCCTTGGCGATGGCAACAATTTCTTCTTCGGAAAGTGAATTGCCGAATTTACCTTGCAGATGGTCGATAAATTTGTTGTAGCTTTTGCGCAGATATTTGCCCAAATGGCAGAGATCCACCGACTGACCGCCGTATTGGCTGGAAGCGACGGCGGAAATAATCTGGGTCATAACTGTGCAGGCAACCTGGAAGCTTTTGGGGCTTTCAATCAATTTGCCGTTCATCACGGTACCGTTATCCAGCATATCCTGAATGTTGATCAGACAGCAGTTGAAAATAGGCTGGATAAAATAATCCGCATCGTGAAAATGCAGAACGCCCTCGTCGTGCGCCTTGGCAATGTTTTCGGGCAAAAGCAGACGGCGGGTCAAGTCTTTGCTGACTTCGCCTGCAATCAAATCCCTTTGGGTGGAGGCGACTGTTGCGTTTTTGTTGGAATTTTCGTCCATAACGTCAACGTTGCTGTTGTGGATAAGGCTCAAAATGGAATCGTCCGTGGTGTTCGCTTTACGCACCAATGCTCTGGAATAACGATAAATTATGTACGCCTTGGCAAGAACATACTTGTCCAACTCCATCAGCTTCTGCTCCACAATATCCTGAATATCTTCCACCAGCATACGGGGTCTGTTTTTGCTTTCTATGTATTGAATGATACCCTCGATATCATCCTCGGAAACTCGTTCCTGTTCTTCTACTGCATTGTTGGCTTTTTGCAATGCGATTTTGATTTTGCTGCGGTCGTAATCAACCACACTGCCGTCTCGCTTAAAAACCTGCACAATGATCCTCCTCTCAAATTTTAAACCGTATATCGCATTCTTATATTCGACAACCCCGTGTGCTCACCGCTTTTGCGGTGTAAGAAAATCCGACGTTTGAGTTTTGAGCCTTGGTAAAGCAACAGCGGGGTATTAAAAAACTGATTTTGGTATAATTAAGATGTGATCAGTTAATCACCACATATATATATATAGTAACACATTACGGAGAATTTGTAAAGAGTAAAATCACTAAATATTGTATGCTATTTTGCTAAAATATGTACGGGCATACTATATGTTGTGTTTGTCGGCTTTTGGTGAAAAATCCGCAACTGCTGATTTTTAAAGGCTTTGCACTATATATTGTGTTGTTTTTGACCCTAAAAAGCCGTTTTTTTCAAAGAAATATACACTAAATATTGATGTCAATTTTTAGGCGGCAACAAATTGGACGGATAAAAATCAATTTGGGCGTTATTCGTCGTCCTTTGGCGAATTGTCCGTTTTGGAAATATTGATGTCGGCGCTGTAATCCTGTCTGGGCAAATCGGGCAGGTTGGGCAGAGAATTGAGAATTTGCAGGTTTCTCTGACAGTATTCCCAGCCGCAGGAATAGTTCAGACAGGGGGCGCCGTTTTCCCAGCTGCAAATATAGCTTTCGATGACACACCGCAGCTTATCTGCCAAGCCCAGAGCATTTTCAATTTGCTTTTTATTGGCGAGAGCGACGGAATTATAGATTGCCGCCACCTCTATGGCGTCTTTATAGCTTTCCGTCAAGTCCTGGATGTGGCTGATGGCAATATCGCTCATGGGGCAGGTGAATTTTGGCATTTTGTATCCCTCCGATGTTTAATGTTTATGCGGAAATACGGTTTTTAGTCCAAGGGATAAGGACTTGAAATTTTCGGCGGCGGCCGTAATAACGGCGGTTTTGCGGCATAAGCTTTTATAAAGCGGAAAGGGGAGATTATATGGCTGACATATCTGTTAATTTGCCGCCGAATTTGCCTTTTGACATTGCGGCGGTTGAAGAAAAATATAATTTTAAAATAAGCGGGGTTACTAACCTTGCCGAAAAAAGAAAAATCTACCGCCTGCAAACGGACAAGGGAAATTTTGTTTTGAAGCCGGTTACTTATCCGTCGGCGGAGTTTGAATTTATTAAGGATGGCTGCAATTATTTGGCGGCGCAGGGCTGCCGAACAGCGGCGGTTATACCCGGCGTTCGGGGCGATTTTTGCTTTGAGACGGCTGAAAACGGCAATTTTTTTATCATGAATTACCTGAAGGGCAGGTCTGCGGATTTTCGGGACGAAGAACATATTTCTGCTGTTGCCGCCGCTTTGGCGGATTTGCACCGTCGCAGCTTCGGTTTTCATTCGGCGGCTTTTGCCGATCGGGTAAAAATCGGGCGTTTTGCGGCGGAGGCGTTCGCTAAAATCCAAAGTATGCAAAGGTGGCAAATGCAGCTGCAAAAAAAGGCGGAGCTGTGCTATTTCGACTATTTGTACAGCGGTTATGCCGCCAAGCATATCAATTTGGGTTTTGCCGTTTTGGAGAGCCTGCAAAAATATTACGGCGGCGTTTCGGAGAAATATCGCCGTAAAGGCTGCATTTGTCATCACGATTTGGCAAACCACAATATTTTGCTTGACAAGGCGGGGGAGGATTTGCAGGTGGGGTTTGTGGACTTTGATTACTGCATAGCCGATGTTTTTGTTCATGATTTGGCGTCGGTCTTGCTGCGTGTGGGCAAGGCGAACCATTATAACAGCCGTCTTGCTCTGAGCTTTTGGCGGCAGTACGAAAAACAAATGCCGATGGGGGCTGAAGAAAAGCTTTTGCTTTGGGATTATCTGCGGTTTCCCGTGGATTTTTGGCAGATGGGTTTGGTTTTTTACGAGGAAATTCCCGCTATGCAGGATGTGCGAGGGCAAAAAATCAGGCGTGGGCGTCTTGACCGCCGTTTGACGGAGTATATGGATAATGAAGAAAAAAAGCATATTTTTCTGCGGGAGCTGAGAAGCGAAATTTTGGGGAGCGGCATTTTATGAACAGTACGAATATTGTCAATGTTATGATGGACAGAAGTGCGGAATTTTGGTACTGCAATACGGGAATGGGTGTCTACTCCGCCATGGTTTGGCGGCATCTGGCGGCGGCTGTGCCGCCGCAAATTGCCATGAGCGCCGTGGGCGAACAGGAGGAGCGGCGAACGGATTGCCTTTTTTGGGAGCGGCTGGCGGCGGCTCGGCGGCAAATCCCCTCTGACTGCCATGTGTTTTTCGCTCCCAACAACGGCATAGGCAATTATGCTTGGGCGGCAAAAAAGAGCTGTTTGGTTTCCGTTGTTCATGATGTTATTCCGTATATTATGCCGCAGGCTGTCGGCAATGGTTATAAATAAATTTTTTACAGGCAAATGCCGCGGGTTTTAGAAAAATCGGACTGTATTATTGCCGTTTCCCGCAACACCAAGGCAGATTTGGTTAAAATCTGCGGTGTCGAGCCAAGTAAAATTTCCGTTGTTCACTGCGGGGTTGAGCCTTGCTTCCGTCCTCTGCCGCAGGAGCAAACGGCCTGCTTTCTGCAGACTTGCTACGGCTTGGATTTTCCGTATATTTTGTATGTGGGCGGCTTTGCGGCAAGAAAAAACGCTGCTTTGCTTTTGCGGGCTTTCGGGCGGTTGGATAAGCGGTGTTATCCTGAGCTTCGTTTGGTTCTGGTGGGCAAGCCGTCCCCTAACGATGAGAGGCTGCGGCAGACGGCGGCAAAATCGGGTGTTGCCGACCGGGTTGTTTGGCTGTCCGATTTGCCCCGCCGTCATTTGCCTTATTTGTACGGAGGAGCGGTGCTTTTTGCTTATCCCTCTTTGTACGAGGGTTTTGGTCTGCCGCCTTTGGGGGCGATGGCTTGCGGGACGCCCGTGCTTGCCGCCGACAATTCCTCTTTGTCGGAGGTTGTGGGCGGCGGCGGCAGATTGCTGAACGCCTGCGACGAGGAGCAGTGGGCTTGTCAGATGGACTGTCTTTTATTATCGGCTGCCGAAGCTGCCCAACTGGCAAAAAACGGTATTCTGCGAGCCAAGAAATTTTCCTGGCAGAAAAATGCCGAAAAAACCGTTGAAATTTTCAAAAAATTTGCAAAATCTGCTGACAGATGAGGAAAAATCAGGTATAATATAATTATTATCGGTATCTATTATATTTTTTAACAGCCGCATTGCTTTGGCGCATTTTTTATTTGCGGCTGAAATTATCGGCAATACAAATTTTGTATATTTTTTATATTTTGAAAGGTGGAACAAAAAAATGTTAGATCCCAGAGAGTACAAGGATTGGCAAATTGCGGCGGAGGCCGAAAAAAATATGCCGAGACCTGAGGAATGGGTTGAAAAACTGGGCTTGGAAAGGGACGAAATTATCCCTTATGGCAAAGTTGCCAAACTGGATTTCCTCAAAATCATGAAACGTTTGGAAAATAAACCCGACGGCAAATTCATCGAGGTTACAGCAATCACACCCACGCCCCTCGGCGAAGGCAAAAGCACTACATCATTGGGTTTGATTGAAGGTTTGGGCAAATTGGGCAAAAGCGTCGGCGGTTGTCTGCGTCAGCCCAGCGGCGGTCCCACAATGAACATCAAAGGTACGGCTGCCGGCGGCGGCAACTCCCTTTTAATTCCGATGACAGAATTCTCACTGGGTCTGACAGGTGACATCAACGACATCGCCAATGCTCATAACCTGGGCATGGTGGCTTTGAATGCCCGTATGCAGCACGAATACAATTACGACGACGCAACATTGGCAAAAAGAAATCTGCCCCGTTTGGACATTGACGTAAATCGTGTTGAATACAACTGGGTTATCGACTTTTCTGCGCAGTGCCTGCGCAACATCATCATCGGTATCGGCGGCAGAATGGACGGTTTCCAAATGAGCTCCAAATTTGCCATTACCGTATCTTCCGAATTGATGGCAATTTTGGCAGTTGCCAAAGACTTGAAGGATTTGCGTGAAAGAATCGGCAACATCATCATGGCATACGACAAAAAAGGCAACCCCGTTACCGCCCATGATTTGGAAGTTGACGGTGCTATGGCTGCTTGGATGCGCAACACCATCAATCCCACAATTTGCTGCACAGGCGAATATCAGCCTTGTCTGGTTCATGCCGGTCCCTTTGCCAACATCGCCATCGGTCAAAGCTCCATCATCGGCGACCGTGTCGGCCGTAAGCTTTGGGATTATCATGTTACGGAATCCGGCTTTGCCGCAGACATCGGCTTTGAAAAATTCTGGAACGTTAAATGCCGCCTGAGCGGTATGGTTCCCGATGTCAGCGTTATCGTGGCAACTGTTCGTTCTTTGAAAATGCACGGCGGCGGCCCTGCTGTTAAACCCGGCTTGCCTTTGGACGAAGCCTACACCAGCCAAAATCTGGAATTGGTGGAAAAAGGCTTGGGCAATCTTCTGCACCATATTAAGCTTGTTCAGAAATCCGGCGTTAAACCCGTTGTTTGCCTGAACAGCTTCTATACAGATACCCCCGAAGAAGTGGAAATTATCCGTAAAGCCGTTTTGGAAACAGGCGCCAGATTTGCCGTTTCCGAACATTGGCTCAAAGGCGGCGACGGCGCAATCGACCTTGCCAAGGAAGTTATTGCGGCCTGCGAAGAAGAAGTTGACTTCAAATACCTCTATCCTCTGGAAATGCCTTTGCGCCAAAGAGTTGAAGTCATCGCCAAGGAAGTTTACGGCGCAGACGGTGTAGATTGGTCTCCCGAAGCCGAAAAGAAAGCCATTGCTTTTGAAAACGATCCCCATTACAACGATTTTGCCACAATGATGGTTAAAACTCACCTCTCTCTTTCCCATGAACCCAACTGGAAAGGCGTTCCCAAAGGCTGGCGTTTGCCCATCAATGACATTTTGGTTTACGGCGGCGCCAAATTCCTCTGCCCGATGGCAGGCGGCATCAAGCTGATGCCCGGCACAGGCTCCAACCCTGCTTACCGCCGTGTGGATATTGACGTTGAAACAGGCGAAGTTAAAGGCTTGTTCTAATATATAGCTTACAACAGGGCGGTCTTTGACCGCCTTTGTTTTTCATGAGCTCTAATCTATTTGTTTAATAAATTTGTTTAATAAATTTGTTTAATCTAAGGAGGAAATCCGATGGCTGATAAATTGGTGAATATGACCTGCGGAGACTTTGTTGATGCCATGAGCAGCTCGGCTCCCGTTCCCGGCGGCGGCGGTGCTGTCGGTATGGGCGGTGCCATGGGTATGGCTTTGGTGAACATGGTTTTGCGCTTGACTGTTGGCAAAAAGAAATATGCCGAATATGAAGAAGAGTTGCAGGCTCTTTTGGCAAAGGGCGAAAAATTGCAGGCAGAAATTTTGCAGGTTGTTGATGCAGACGCCGCCGCTTTTGAACCGCTTTCCAAGGCGTATGGTCTGCCGAAAAACACCGAGGAAGAAAAAGCTGAAAAGGCGAGAGTTCTTTCCGAAGCCGCAATCAAGGCGTGTGATGTGCCTTTGGCAGCCGCCGAAACTTTGTTGGTGGCTTTGGAAATGGCGGAACGGGTGGCGGAAATCGGTAGCATGCTGGTTATTTCCGATGTCGCTTGCGGCGCCGAAATGCTTTGCGCTGCCGTTAAATGTGCCGAACAAAATGTTTTGATCAATTTAGGCAGTATTAAAGACGAGTTGTACGTTAAAAATGCCGCTGTGAATATCAAGCGGATTGTTTTGGCGGCAGAAGACGCCAAAAACAAAACTATTAAAAATATGGAAAACCGCCGTTAAGTGGTCTTTTGCCATATTTGCCAAAAAATTGTAAAAAAATTAAAAAAAACATCTGCTTTTTTGCAGGTGTTTTTTCTTTATGTGTAGAATATAACAGCAATATCAAAATATTTACATATTCTTAACAATATTTCGACAATAATGTGTGAAAATCGTCTGCGGAAATGCGGTATTCCTTATCGTATATATAAAGAAAAAGAGCAGGGTAGAAAAATTTGATTTGGTTCTATTGGTTCTATACGAATAAATAAACGGCTGTTTTTTTTCGGCTTGACAAGTATACAATACACACAATGTTTTCCGATAATGAAAAAATGAATAAAAAAAATGAATGAAAAAATGAATAAGTTGAAAGAAAAAAGCCGGAATATACAGATAATTATATGGATGAGTTAAATATTAAGATAAATATAATTTAAATAAATTAATCAAAATCAAGAAAAAGAATTTGCGGCAAAAGGCTTTTTGACAGCGCTCTTTATAATAAAATTGCTGCAGAATCAACAGTATCGCCTGAACATATTTTCCGAAATATTTTTATAACGCAAACAGTAGGCTGTTCCTTTTTTCGCACCAAGGTTCGGATAAAACAGCAATCCCCAAAGAAAGGATGGGGAAACAAAAGGAACGGCATTAATAAAAAATATAGGTGAGCAAGGCAGTTATTTCAGACGGAAATATAATTTGCCGCAGAGTAAAAAAATATTTCCGCCATGCCGAAAAAAGGAGGTATTATTATGACAAAGATTTTCTTGGATTTCGGTAACATTTTCAATTCCAAAAACGAGGGGCTACAGCAGGATTATTTGGCAAAGCTTAACGGCAGAAATCCTGTAAATGTGTCTTTGGCGGCCGCCATTCATTGTGACGAAACCTTTTATGCCGAGGTGAAAAATGTGGCGGCGGATTTGCAGAAAAAAGCGGACGCTTTGCTGGTTTTGGGTGTTGGCGGCGTGCGCGCCGGCGCCAAGGCAGTTGTGGAGGCTCTTGATCCCAACGGCATGGAATTGTTTTACGCAGGTCACGGCTTCAGCGGTCATTATCTGGAGAATATATTAAACACTCTTAAAGACAGGGACGTTGCGGTTTTGGCAATGACCAAAAGCGGCAACACCTCCGAAACTCTGCTGACGTGTAGTGTTGTCAACAAGTGGATGATTAAACGCTATGGCGACGATGCCAAAAACCGTATTATCTGCATGACAGGATCCCAAGGCGGCAGACTGGGCGATTTTGCCAAAAAAATGGGTTACAGGCATTTGATTGTGCCTGATGTTGTCGGCGGCAGATATTCGCTGTTCTCCAATGTCGGTCTTTTGCAGCTGGCGGCGGCAGGCGTGGACATCGATGAATTTTTGGACGGCGTTCGTGAGGGCGAAGAGGATTATTCCGGTTTTACCATGGAAAACGACGCTTTACGTTATGCCATGGCACGCAATATTTTGTATCAGTTTGGCTACTGCAACGAAATGTGGGTTTGCTACGCTCCGTATATGCTGGAATTCGGTAAATGGTGGCGTTTGCTCTTTGCCGAAAGCGAATGTAAAAATGAAGCGGGCATTTATCCCATTAAAGCTGACAACAGCAATGATTTGAAGAATTTGCAGCACCTGCTTTCCCAAGGTCATATCGGTATGTTTGAAACCACACTTTGGCTGCGCAAAGTTTCTACCTATGAAGTGGACGAAGACGCCGCCGATTTGCTGGGCTGGGAACCGGGCGGCGACTTTACCGACGTAATCCGCAAGCTGAAAGAGGAAAACAAAATCAACAGCTTTGTCAAAGGCATTCCCCAAATCGAAATTCAGGTGGATCGCCTTGATGCCAAACATTTGGGCAAGCTGGCAGTTTTCTTCATTCAGTCCTGCCTGCTCAGCGGTTATATGCGCAATGTTAATCCCCACGACCAACCGGGCGGCGTTAATAAAAAAATGGATAAAAGAAAATGGAAATTCCAACCTTAAAAAAACAAAAGAATTTTCATATAAAAAAGCATTTGACAATCCCTTAAATAATAAAAAAATGCAAAATAAAAAACATCGGCAGTTTACTGCCGATGTTTTTTGC
>JAHZFN010000037.1:17161-18632 GCA_019421315.1 Peptococcaceae bacterium
AGTATTTTACAGACCGCAGCTTTCGCAGTCATGATCGCATTTGCCGAATTTTTTTGGGTCGTAAGCAATGCCGTTTTTGTCGTAGTAATCTTTAACGGCGGCTTTAACTGCTTCTTCTGCCAAAACTGAACAGTGAATTTTATGGGTGGGCAGACCGTCCAAAGCTTCCACAACGGCTTTGTTGGAAAGCTCCAGTGCTTCGTCGATGGGTTTGCCTTTGATCATTTCCGTTGCCATGGAGCTGGTCGCAATGGCGGAACCGCAGCCAAATGTGTTGAATTTAACGTCTGTGATGATGTTATCTTTAACCTTGATGTAAATTTTCATGATGTCGCCGCATTTTGCATTGCCAACTTCGCCAATGCCGTCGGCGTCGTCCATTTTGCCCAGATTTCTGGGATTTCTGAAATGGTCCATAACCTTTTCTGTATATAATGCCATGAGAAATATCTCCTTTCAGACTTGTTTCAGACTTGATTTCTTTCTGTAATGTTTAACCCGATTTATTATTTTTATATTTAATGGTTTGTTATTTTTTCAGGAAGTGCGGTTTTTTGCCTGTTGTCAAATCTTCCCAAACGGGGGAGATGTTGCGCAGGTAATCAACAACCTTGGGAACCGCTTTGATGATATGGTCGATTTCTTCTTCCGTGTTGTATTCGCAGAGGGAAAGACGGAGAGAACCATGAGCTACTTCATGGGGCAGACCCAAAGCCAAAAGTACATGGCTGGGATCCAAGGAACCGGAAGTGCAGGCGGAACCGGAGGATGCACAGACACCTTCAGCGTCCAGCCAGAGCAGCAGGGATTCGCCCTCAATACCTTCGAAGCAGAAGTTTACGTTGCCGGGCAGTCTGTGTTCACGGTCACCGTTTAAAACCGAATAAGGAATTTTGTCCAGCTCGGTGATAAGTTTATCACGCAGTTTGGCAACCTTTGCCATGTTTTCGTCCATATGGTCGCAGGCATCTTTGAAAGCCGCAGCCATGCCGACGATGGCGGGGATATTTTCTGTGCCGCCTCGTTTGCCTCTTTCCTGGGCGCCGCCTTCGATGATGTTTACCAGACGAATGCCTTTTTTGGCGTAAAGCAGACCGATACCTTTGGGGCCGTGGAATTTGTGAGCAGAGAGGGACAGCATATCAATGTTTTGCTCTTTAACGTTGATGTGCAGATGAGCGGCAGCTTGTACGGCGTCTGTGTGGAAAAGAACGCCTTTTTCTTTGCAGACAGCGCCGATTTCGGGAATAGGCATAACGGAGCCTACTTCGTTGTTGGCATACATGATGGTAACAAGAGCAGTGTCCTCACGGATTGCGTCGCGAACCTGTTCGGGAGTTACCATGCCGTTTTCATGCACATCCAAAAGTTCGATTTCAAAGCCGTGTTTTGCCAGCTTGTTCAATGTGTGCAAAACGGCGTGATGTTCAAATTTGGTGGAGATGATGTGTTTTTTGCCCTTTTTTTCGCC
>JAHZFN010000037.1:18642-19734 GCA_019421315.1 Peptococcaceae bacterium
GCCCATGGCAGCTGCGGAAAGAATTGCCTGGTTGTCGGCTTCGCTGCCGCCGGAGGTGAAATAGATTTCTTTGATGTCGCAGCCCAGATATTCAGCCATAGTGGCACGGGCGGCGGTCATGGCTTCGTTGGCTTCCTGACCTATGGAATGCAGGCTGGAAGGATTGCCGTAAATTTTATCAAAATACGGAAGCATGGCTTCCTTTGCTACTTGACTCATTTGGGTTGTAGCGGCGTTATCTGCATAAACTTGCATGATTAATTGCCTCCTTTATAATTCCTATTAATTTACTAAGATTATAATATATTGTTTTGGCGGTTTTGTCAATAATTATTCCCGTATTTTGTCCGAGAAAACCCAATATTTCAAGGAATTTTCAAAATTTGGCTTGATAAACAGCCTGCGGTTTATTTATTCAGGGTTTTTCTGGCAAAATAGCCTGTGCTGCTTATTCTGCCCAGCATATCCAAGGCCTTGCCCATGCCTTTGGCAACGCTGAAAACAGGGTCTTCCGCCGTGCTGACGTGCAGCAGAGTTTTTTGACTGATGAAAAGGGCTATGTTGTCCAGCTTTGCGCCGCCGCCTGTTAAAACCAAGCCTTTGGCGATAATATCCGAAATCAGTTCGGGCGAGATAACCTCCATCATATCGTTGATTGTGTTGACAATGGTGTTGAGATGTTCCATCATTGCCTGGTTGCATTCTTTGGCGGTGTAGGTTATGGTTTTGCTTTCGCCCGTTTCCAGATCTTTGCCTTTGACTTTGACGGAATTTTTTTTGTTGACGTCGGTGATTACTGCCGTGCCGATGCTGCATTTGATGTCTTCGGCGCAGTGTTCGCCGATCAAAAGCCCGTGGGCACGGCGAATATCCTTGATTATTGCCTCGTTCAGCTGACTGCCGCCGCAGAGTATGGTTTGGGCGGCAACAATGCCGTCCAAGGCGATGACGGCAACGGTTGTGGTGCCGCCGCCGATGTCTGTAATCAGATTGCCGCTGACTCCGTGTACGTCTAATCCTACGCCCATTGCCGCCGCCATCGGTTTATCCATCAAAAAGGCCTGGCGGGCGCCGCTTTGCAGAGCCGCCTGT
>JAHZFN010000038.1:0-6790 GCA_019421315.1 Peptococcaceae bacterium
TTGTTAAGCTCGGTAATTTCCGCCAGCTTTTTCAATGTTATCGGCTCATATGCCACAAAAAGCAATGCCTCAATCATTCTGCGTTTTTTGTTTTCAGGCATACAAATCTCCTAACTTATTAATTCCATGGTTTCGTTTAAATATGTGTTTTCGGCGTGGGGTTCATAATTTCCCAAATCACCCGGCATAATGAATATTCTGCCGAAAATACCGTCTTGATAAATTTTGACAGTGTTGCTTTTGATAAGCTCCAAAAGAGCGATAAAACCCACAATCAGATGAATTCTGGAGTTATAGGCGGCAAAATGCTCATCAAACATAATACCCTCCGTTTTTTGGGAAACCGTATTGTAGATTTCGTCCATCATACCGCCGATACTGATAATGTTCTTTTTGATGGCGACGGTGATTTTTTCTTCTTTCAGACGCTGCCAAATATTATAAAAAGCCTCTGTCAAATCGTTGACTGTTTTGCCCTCCAAGGGATTGGCTTCGGCAAAAAGCTCCGAATACAGCGAAATATCATTGTCCCTGGCAAAAAGCTTTTGCCTTGCCAAATAATGACTTTCCAGGCAAACTGCCGCTTCCTTGATTTTTTTGTATTCCAGCAAATCATGAACCAGTTTCGCTCTGGGGTCTAAATCTTCTTCGTTTTCAACTTCCTCAACGGGAGGTTTAGGCAGCAGCATTTTGGCTTTGATGGCAAGCAAAGTTGCCGCCATAACCAAAAATTCGCTTGCCACATTCAAATCCAGCTCTTTCAGATGGTCTATATATTCCAAATACTGAGCGGTAATTTCCGCAATGGGAATATCATAAATATCAACTTCGTTTTTGTCGATCAGGTGCAGCAGCAAATCAAAAGGTCCCTCAAACATTTCCAGTTTGATTTTATATTCCTCCATACTGCACCCTCCTTTCGGCAAAAACAAATTCTATTGCATTGTTATTTTTTAGTATTATTAATTATTTCAAGCCCATAACGTCTTTAACGCGGCTGATTGTTTCGCCTGCGGCTTTGGCAGCTTTATCACGTCCGTTTGCCAAAACTTCGTCCAAAAGCTGCGGCTGAGCTGCAAAATGTTCACGGCGCTCACGAATAGGCGCCATAAATTCGTCCAGTTTGGCTGCCAGGCGTTTTTTACAGGCAACACATCCGATGGTTCCCGCTTTGCAGCTTTCGCAGATTTCGGGCTGTTCGGCTTCGTTGTAGAATTTATGATAAGTATAAACGGCACAGACTTCGGGATGACCGGGGTCGTCTTTTTTGATACGGGCGGGGTCTGTTACCATTTGGCGAACCTTTGCCATAATTTCATCGGAGGTTGCCGCCAAAGGAATATCGTTGTGATAGCTTTTGCTCATTTTGCGGTTGTCGATACCGGGCAGCAGCTTAATCTTTGAGAGCAACGCCTGAGGTTCGGGGAAAATGTCGGTTTTATACATATAGTTAAAACGGCGTGCCAATTCACGGCAAAATTCCAGATGAGGCAGTTGGTCTTCGCCCACGGGAACAGCTGTGGAACGATAAAGCAAAATATCGGACGCCATCAAAAGCGGATAGCCCAAAAAGCCGTAGTTGGTAATATCCTTGCCTGACTTTTGGAACTGATTAACCTGGTCTTTATATGTGGGAACTCTTTCCAGCCAGGAAAGAGGGGTAATCATGGAAAAAAGCAAATGCAGCTCGGCGTGTTCTTTAACCTGGGACTGCACAAAAATTGCGGCTTTTTCAGGGTCTAAGCCTGCCGCCAAATAGTCCAGAGCCAAATTCTTGATGTTATCCTGAATTTGTTCGGGTGTGTCGAAAGCTGTTGTCAAAGCGTGCAGGTCGGCAATGAAAAAGTAGGATTCATATTCCTGCTGCAATTTCGCCCAGTTTTCTAATACGCTGTAATGACCCAGATGAAGTCTGCCTGTGGGGCGCATACCGCTTAAAATAATACCTTGTTTTGTCATAATAGTATTCTCCCTCAAATCTTTTTATAAAACTCTTTTCAAAAAATCTTCTACTTCATATATTAAAAAATAATTAAAAAATATAAAATATTCACACATATTTTATCAGCCGACATTGCCGACAATCATCGTTACAAAGGACATTAAGCCATTGATTATGGGGGTCATGATGTTGCCCAGAAGCCCTGTGAAGCTGAGAGCCAGCAAAATCAGCATAAAATACATACCTGCCGAATAAACCACGTTGGCATATTTATCGGGCAGAATGACAGCCAAAACCTTGGAACCGTCCAAAGGAGGTATGGGAATGATGTTGAAAGCTGCCAAACAAATATTCATCCACATGAAATAATAGAAAAAGATGTGGAAATACTGATTATACGGAATTAAACCGCTGATGATAATATGGCATAGATAACCGCCCAGCAATGCCAAAAACAAATTGGACAAAGGACCTGCCAAAGCCACAATCAGCATACCCGCTTTGCGGTTGATTTTGTAACGGTTGGGGTTGACCATGACCGGTTTTGCCCAGCCGAAGCCTGCCCCGGCAATGGAAGTCAGTATCATGAAGATTGTACCCCAAAGGTCAAGATGGCGGAACGGATTAAGAGAGAGCCGCCCCTGAAGCCGAGGGGTATCGTCACCCAGCAGCGTGGACGCCAAACCGTGGCAATATTCATGAAAAGACAACGCAATTAAAATGGAGGGCACAAAATACAAAAGCCTGATTAAAGTATCGGAACTGAACATACACTACCTCTTTCTTTAGTCTCATTTTTATATTATAGCAAAAAAACAAATATATTTCAATCGCCAAGAGCCGCAATTACAGGAAAGCGAAAAAAATCGGTTTTAAACAGGTTATTATTCCTGTTTGTTTTGCAAAAGCATTATATAAAGCAAGCATTAAACCAATATTAAATAATGCTTTAATAATGCTTTATAAGTATTGAAAATATTATAATTTCGGAAACATTTTGAAAATGCGGCGCTTGGTTCTTGATTTTGTCAGGCAGCTGTTTACCAAACGACATATTTCGACAAAACTCTCATTTAACCAATAAAATTATATGAGAAAAGCTTGCTAAAAATCGACAAAAATTGTATACTGAACACATAAAACTCTATGCTTAGCTGAGACTTTGGAGGTGTTTGCATGAAAGACGATATGCTGAAAATCGGCGAAATGGCGAAGCTGAACAAAATTTCAATTCCCACCCTGCGGCTTTACGATGAATACGGTCTTTTGAAACCTATTTACACCGACCCCGAAACCAATTACCGTTACTATAACATTAGGCAAAATGCCCGCCTGGACATGATTCAATATATGAAAGAGCTTGGCATGAGCTTAAATGAAATTAAGTCGATATTGGATAAAAAGGATTTGCGCCTGATTGAGTCAACTCTTGTTCAGAAAAAACAGCAGGTTAAAGAAGAAATTGCCCAGCTGGAGCTGCGTAACAGCGCTCTTTCCCGCGCCATCGAAAGTTTGGAATGGTATCGCCAATCCCCCAAACCGGGGCTTATAACCATCGAATATATCCCCGAAAGACGAATTTACGCCATGCACACCGATATTAATTTTTACGCTCACGACATCAGTGTGTACGAGCATATTTTGTCAGACTTGAAAAACAATATCATTGCCAACGGTCTGCCGCAGATTTATTACTGCAATGCGGGAACAACCCTGGACAAAGCGAATTTTCTCAAAAGAAACTATGATTCCAACGAAATTTTCATTTTTGTGGACGAAAATTTCCCCGATAACCACAACACCAGAATTATCGAACGCAGTATGTATGCCTGCATTTACCTTAATAAATTCGAGGACGAAATTCCTTTTGCTAACCGCCTTTTGGATTACTGCCGCAGCAACAATATGGATATAGCAGGCGATTATATCTGTGAGGTGATGTCGGAGTTCAATGTTTTCGACAGCGAGGAAAGAACCATGTTTTTGCGTTTGCAGGTGCCGATAGCTTTTCGCTGAATATAAAAAGTATATAATTATAAAGTATATATCTGATAATTTATAGCTTTTTTGCGGTTATTTCGCTCTTTTGTCCCAAATATGCCACCCAAACAATAGCTGTTTAATTTATATTTCGATGCCTGTTTATCTTTTTTATATAAAAAAACTTAAAAACAAAAATTTCACAAAAAAAATCTTGACTCTCAACCAAATGCAGACTATATAATGAAATTGTAAAAAACAATACAAGAAAAAAAGAGCGTTTCGGTCAAACCGAAAGGCAAAATTACAAAGCTGAAAATCTCCGCCGACCAAGTATGTTCGGCAGAGATCAAATACAAGATTTAAAGTAAATAAAAAATCGGCAGCTATATTCGTTTTCCTTGTTATAATAGTAAAAATAGTAAAAAATTATCAAACAAGAAACGAAAGCCAAACAAAAGGAGGTTCTATTTATGAGTAAGATCAAAGTTGTGCAATACGGATGCGGAAAAATGAGCAAATACATTCTGCGTTATCTTTATGAACACGGCGCAGAAATTGTGGGCGCCATTGATGTTAACCCCGCAGTTGTGGGCATGGATATCGGCGACTTTGCCGAACTGGGCGTAAAAACGGGCGTTATCATCAACAACAACGCAGACGAAGTTTTAGACAATACAGATCCCGATATTGCAGTTGTTACCCTCTTCAGCTTGGTAAGCGATTGCTATGAACATTTTGAAAAATGCTTAAGCCGCGGTATTAACGTTGTTACAACCTGCGAAGAAGCAACATACTGCCGCACAACTAACCCTGTTATGGCTAACAAGCTGGACGTTATTGCCAAAGAAAACGGCTGTACTTTCGTTGGCAGCGGCATGGAAGATACTTTCTGGGTAAACATGGTGGGCATGGTTGCAGGGTCCTGCAACAGCATTAAGAAAATTGAAGGTGCCGTAAGCTACAACGTTGAAGATTACGGCTTGGCTTTGGCAAAAGCCCACGGTGTAGGCTTGACCCCGGAAGAATTTGAAAAACAGGTTGCTCACCCCGAAGTTTTGGAACCTTCCTATGTTTGGAACTCCAACGAAGCTTTGGCGGCCAAAATGGGCTGGACAATTAAATCCCAAACCCAAAAATGCGTACCCTACTTCCATGATACGGATTTGTTCTCTTCCACATTGAACGACACAATCCCCAAAGGCAACTGTATCGGTATGGCGGCTGTTGTAACCACCGAAACCTTCCAGGGTCCTGTTATCGAAACCCAATGTATCGGTAAGGTTTACGGTCCTGATGACGGCGATATGTGCGACTGGAAGATTACGGGTGAACCGGACACCGAATTCCATGTTGTTAAACCGGCAACCGTTGAACACACCTGCGCCACAATCGTTAACCGTATTCCCAGCATTCTCCGCGCTCCCGCAGGTTTGGTTACAATGGACGAACTGGATGAAATCGAATATCTGACTTATCCGATGGAATTCCATGTATAATTCATAATTTAAGAATCCTGCTTTACAATCCCAATAAATTACTGAAACAGCAAAAAAGACAGTTTTTCCAAACTGTCTTTTTTGCTTGTGTTTTTTAATTAAAATTTACTCGGCTTTCAAAAATTCCCGCATTTGCCGCAAAGCCTGCTTTTCCAGACGGGAAACCTGCACCTGGGAAATTTGCAGCTTGTCGGCAATTTGCTGCTGGGTTTCCTCTCGGTAATATCTGGAGATCATGATGTATTTCAGTCTGGTGTCCAGCAAATTGAAAAGGTTCTCGATTGTCAGGCTCTGAACCCATTTTTCTTCGCCGTCCTCGCTTTTTATGATGTCCTGCAAAATATTGGTTTTGTCGGCGGCGCTGTCCAGGGGCATCTGCAGAGAGGTTGGTCGGCGGTTTGCCTCCATCGCCAGGGCAATTTCCTCAGCCGTCAGATTAAGCTCCCGCGCCAGCTCTTTCACAGTCGGCTCTCGGTTATGCTCGTTGCGAAAACGTTCCCCCGCCCGATAAATTTTGTACCCGGTTTCTTTGTAGCTGCGGCTGACATGAATTGGCTGTTCGTCCCGAAAGGCTCTTTTCAGCTCCCCCACAATCATCGGTACGGCATAGGTGCTGAATTTGTTACTGCATTCCAAATTGAAATTTTTGATGGCTTTCAGCAGTCCGATCATAGCGATTTGCATGAGGTCGTCCTTTTCAATGCCTCTGCCGCCAAACCTCTGCACCAAGGAACAAACCAGTTTGTAATTATTATCAATAATTTTGTCGGCCGCCAAGTGATTCCCCGCCTGCGCCTGCCGCAAATATTCCCTTTGGGCATCGTCCGTCAAAAACTTTTGTTCTCGGTTCATGGCGCCACAGCTTTCACAGCCGGTCTTCACAGATTGGCAGCTTTTTAATCATGGTAACCATTGTGCCTTTGCCAAGCTCCGACTGAACGTTCACCTCGTCCATAAAGGAATTCATGAAGGCAAACCCCAGCCCCATGCGTTCTTTCTTGGTGGAAAAGCTGGGCTGAACCGCCTGTTCAATATCAGCAATGCCGACTCCGCTGTCGCTCACCTTGATGACAAGAGCGTTTTCGAAGCTTGTCAGTTCAAATGTAACAATGCCTTTGTTATCACTGTTGTAGCCGTGGATTATGGCGTTGGAAACGGCTTCGGAAACGGCGACCTTGATTTCCTCCAGTTGGGAAACTGTCAAATCCAGATTTTTTTCGTTGGAGTTACCCACAAAGCACCCCGTCAGCATTCTCGCCAGACCCACGTTTTCGCTGTGGCAGACAAATTGCGTTTTGACATAGTTTTTGCTTGCGCCGTAATTAGAATTCATAATTTTCACCTGCCTGTTTATTCATGGGTACAAGGG
>JAHZFN010000038.1:6800-7737 GCA_019421315.1 Peptococcaceae bacterium
AAAATTTTGTAGAACGTTGCGTTGACGCAGTGGATAATGACCTTGCCGCACACACGGTCGATTTTTTTGTACCTTCCCAGGATGACCCCCAGACCCGAGCTGTCGATGAAATTTACCGTCGAAAAATCGAAAATCAAATTGCGGGCGTGGTTTTTGGTTATTTCAAAATCCAAGGCGTCCCGCCATTTGGAGGCAATTTCCATGTCGATTTCGCCGCTGATTTGGGCATAGAGGGTGTCGTCGCAGAATTTGAAGCTGAAGTTTGGCAGGTCCTGTTCAATCATTATCATAAAATACATCCTTTCCGTATTATTATTGATTTCATTTGCTTAAATCTATTTAATGCTCACTTAAATACATTTCATTTTTTTATCGTAATTTCCTGCCGGGAAATACCACTAATAAAAAGATAAAACCGCAGATAAACGAAGGTATAAACGCAAAACAGGCAATTATGTCGAATAATCAGACCAACACCAAAATACAAATATTTTTTGCTGTTTTTTTAGCAAAACAACCGCTCCTGTGTATAAATAAATATTTATTGCTAATATCTGCAAAAAGCAAAGCACACAAAAAAAACGGAAGTGCGAAGCCTCCGTTTTCTTCTTATAAATAATGTTTAAATAATGTTGTTTTTTAACCAATGCTCAAAACCGCCTGCAAATTCCGCAGAAACATCTGCGGCAAAGAAATTTTTGGAACGTCAGTTATAGCTATCAAATCAACCGCCGAAATATCCTCGCCGCCGCGGCTTATTGTAATCTGCCCCAAAACGTTGCCCGCCTGCACAGGCGCCTGAATGTTATCGCTGACGGTAATACTGCGTTCCGTTTCCGAATTTTGATTTTTTTCCGTTAAAATTCCTACATCATTAGCGGTCATCAAATCAACATAAGAAGCAGTTCCTTTTTCGACAGGAACAGAACAAACAACG
>JAHZFN010000039.1 GCA_019421315.1 Peptococcaceae bacterium
TTTCGGCGTGATAACGGGAACACCGTTTTCCAAAGCCCACGCTTTAACGGCGGTCGGTGTCAAAATTCCCTTTCTGCCTTTTGGTTTGTCGGGCTGGCTGACAACCAAAGGAATATTATACCCCGCTTCTTTCAGCTTTGTCAAAGGACCGACCGCAAATTCGGGACTGCCCATATACACAATGGTAAAATCTTTATTCAAGACTTTTGCTCCTTAATTTTCGTTATTTATTTTGGATTTAATATAAAACCTTATGTGTCTGCTTTTCTTAGCTTAACCCTTTCTGGTCACTTTCCTGCTGCAAGGTTCTTGCCAAGCATTCCTCGCCCTCAATTTGAAAGAGGTTGCCGTGCCTGTCCTGAGCTTCAACCTTTACCCAGTACGCCCTGGTAACAATGCCGAATTTACCTTTTAAGGACAAGCAGCCTTCTTCGCCTCTTTGTTTGCCTTTGGATTCCAAAATTTTCGGGTTAACCAATTCGATTAAGCCTTCGCCCACATCGATGACAACAACCTTTTTGCTGATACCGATCTGCGGAGCCGCCAAACCGACACCCTCCGCATTATACATAGTTTCAGCCATATCGTCCAAAAGCTTTCCCAGGCGGTCGTCAAAACGACGCACATCCTGCGCTTTCGCTCTCAAAATTTCATCACCGATTTGCACAACTTCATATATAGCCATAATACACCTCTTAAAACCTTAATATTTTCAACCTTAATATTTCAACATTTTCAATAATCTGTTTTTGGTATCTATTAATAATACAGCGCAATTCCATCGGCGTTTTTTATAACAGCCGACTGCATAAAAATATACAACTGTAATTATATATTATAACATATTTACGCCGCATTTCATACAGCTTTTAACGGCCTTTTCGGCAGTTTTCTTAAATAATATTAAGAGGTTCGACGTCGATTGCCAAATTAACCTCTTTGCGGCTGCGGTGTTCCTTTTCCAAACGCTCCACGGCGTTTTTCACCAAATTTCTGATTAAAGCCAAATCCGCCGATTTCAGCATAATCTGCACACGGTATCTATCCTTGATTTTATATTTCGGGCAGGGTTTCGGTCCCCAGCAAACCACAAAATCATCAAAAACGCCGCCGTTTATCTCTTCACTGATATAATAAGCCAGATAGCGGGCGATTTCATGAACCAAAGCGGCATCGACACCGTTTACAACCAGGCGAATCATGGAAGCAAAGGGTGGGTATTCGGCAAATTCCCGAATTTGAATTTCATCACGGTAAAACCACAGATAATCCTGCCTTTGCACAGCCGCCATAACCTTATGCTCCGGCGAATAGGTCTGAACAATAACCTCTCCCGCTCGGTGCCGTCCCGAACGCCCCGCCACCTGCGTTATCAGCTGAAAAGTGCGTTCGCCGCTGCGGAAGTCAGGCAGGTTCAAGGTAATATCCGCCGCCACCACGCCGACCAAGGTTACGTTGGGAAAATCCAGCCCTTTGGCAATCATCTGCGTGCCGACCAAAATATCAATTTCGCCGTTCAGCATAGCTCGGTAAACCTTTTCGTAAACATTTCGGTCACCGACAGTATCCCTGTCAAGCCTGGCTATCCTTGCCGACGGCAAAAGTTCCCGCACGGAATCGGCAACCTTTTGCGTGCCTGCGCCAAAATGCCGAATGGCATGAGAACCGCACTTGGGGCAAACCGACGGCGGTTTTGCCGTTTCGCCGCAATAATGACATTTCAAAACGCCCTCTCTGGCGTGATACGCCATCGCCACCGAACAATGAGAACATTCCACAACATAACCGCAGCTGCGGCAGGACACAAAGGAATCGTAGCCGCGGCGGTTCAAAAATAAAAGACTTTGTCTGCCGTTTTGCAAATTTTCTGCCAGCTTTTGATAAAGCAGGCGGGAAAACATATGGTTATTGCCCTGCTTCAATTCCTCCCGCATATCGACAATTTCCAGCTTTGCCATTTCGCGGTTCTGCACACGGCTTGCCATGGTAACAAGCAAATATTCGCCCTGCTCTGCCTTGTAATAATCGCCGACATCGGGCGTTGCACTGCCCAAAATCAAAGAAGCGCCCGTCAAACGGCACCGCTCTTTGGCAACGTTTACCGTATGAAATCTGGGATTATTTTCCTGTTTATAACTGCTTTCGTGTTCTTCATCAATAATAATCATGCCAAGGTCGGGTGTCGGCGCAAAAACCGCCGATCTGGCGCCGATTACAACATCATATTTGCCCTCGGCAATGCCCAGCCAGGCTTTACGGCGGTCGGCTCCCACCAACCCAGAGTGCAAAACCGCAACCCGACTGCCCAATCGTTCCTGAAACACTCTGACGGTCTGAGGTGTCAAAGAAATTTCCGGCACCAGAATTATCACCTGTTTGCCGCTGTTTAAAACTTTTTCCGCCTGATTTAAATAAACCTCAGTTTTGCCGCTGCCTGTAACCCCGTAAAGCAAAACAGGCTTGTTATTGCCCGCCCTGTTGGCGTCAATTTTGGCAACAGCTCTTTGCTGTTCTTCGGTCAGCTGCGGCTTGGCGGTTTCTTCATAATCCGTATCATCGCCCCAAACAATATCTTCTCTGATTTCGATAATATTCTTATCTGCCAAAGCCTTGATTACAGCCACAGAAACTCCCGTTGCCGCCGTAACATCACTCAAAACGGCACCGTTATGGGCGAAAATATAAGCAAGCGCCTGCTTTTGTTTAGCGCCCCGTAAATCGGGCATGACAACCGTCCGCATAAAGGCTCTTTTGACAACGGAGGATTTGGGCATTTTGCCCGTCAGGTGCATACCGGCAGGCAGCATTCCCTGCAAAACGGAAACCCAGTTTGCCAAATAATAATCAGTAATATATTTGCTCAACTCAATCAAATCACGGCGCAAAACCACGCCGTCGCTGATTATTTTTTCGATGGGCTTAATTTTAGCTTTATCAAAATCCACATCTTGGCAAATATCAACCACAAAAGCCTCCAAACGGCGGGAACCGAAACTGACTTCAACAATCATGCCCAGCCGCACATCAAGCCCCGACGGAATTTCGTAATAAAATATTCTGTTTAAAGCATTGGTCTTTTGATTAACCACAACCGCAGCAAACATATTTCCTCCAAAAAAACATATAAAACTTCATAATATATTATAGCACAATTTTCTTTTTATAAAAAGTCCGAAAAATAACACTGTTCTTCACCCAAACAATACAAAAAAAGCAGGAGTGTTTTAAGACCAGCAAACACCCCTGCCGTAAATAATTACTGTTTTCAAACAACTGAAGTTAAAGCATATCTCCCGCATTGAAATATATAGTTTTCAAATATTTTTACTGAATTATGTTAATGATTTATTTGGAATTCTTCGTTTCGCTTTGCTTTGCATCAAAGAGGTAACCAAAAACATCAATTAAACTGATATTAATATTTTCGCTGTTTGTAAACATGACAGTAACCTCCTTTTCCAACTATGCACTATCACATTGTTTAAACTCGTTAAATTTTTTTGCTTTTTTATTTTGGGGATATTTTTATTTTAACTTCTTTGCTGTCCCATAAACAGTACTTGTACACATAAATTTTCGAGATAATTATAAAAATTATCTGTTAAAATTTTATATTTGCAACTATATATTAATTACCATAAAATTACAACAAAACTTTCAGAAAAACAATAGATTTCAGCAAAACTTCAGGCAAGTTCAGATAAAGTTCAGTTTGACAACAAAAACAGCCTATCCGCCGCCGAAGATTGTTCATCGTACTATTTTGTCGGATAGACCGGTTTTGATAAATTGCTTATATTAATTTTGCATTGAAAAAAAATCACAACGCCGTTCCTTTTTTGGGAACAAACATATTTTTCATATCGACGTTTTCCAAAGTCAGCAGCTTGATTTTTTTGTCGATACCGCCTGCAAACCCCGTCAAGCTACCGTTTGAACCGATCACACGGTGGCAGGGAACGATAATGGAAATTTCATTATGCCCCACTGCACCGCCCACAGCACGGGCGGACATTTTTTCCATGCCGTTTTTTGCGGCGAGAGTTTCCGCAATTTTGCCGTAAGTCGTGGTTTCGCCGTAAGGAATTTGCAGAAGTAATTCCCAAACGCTGCGGCGGAAATCCGTTCCGATCAAATGCAGCTTGGGAGTGAAATCAGGCTTTTTCCCCGAAAAATAAATATCCAGCCATTTCTTCGTATCAAGCAAAATCGGAGTTTCTTTTTCCGTATGCTCAGGGTCGAGATGGTCGGCAAAGTATTTTTCACCGACAAACCAAAGACCCGTCAACCCCTCAGCATCTGCCGCCAACAAAATATCTCCTACCGGCGAGCTGTAATTCATTGTGTACATCATAACCTGTTTCCTCCCGAAACTCACATTTTGTGCCACAAAAGCAACTTACTCCAAACTCAAAAAAACAAGAAAACGGATTTACCGTATTTTTTACCAAAAGCGGCACAGCAAGGAAGCCGCACCGCTTTTAAATTTAATCTTGTTTCATTAAAAAAGTAACTCTAAAATGCATTAAACTGAAGCGAACTAATCAACGAAAAAAACAAATCCCCAAAAGTTTGTTTGCAACCTTCATTATAAGTTATCGACAGTCAAAATACAAATCTAACGTATGTATTTCCGCCGAAAAATTTTGCATTTCTATTGGTTATCAGTCTTGCCTTCCTCATCCTCAGTAACACCAAAGGACAAGCGGTTACTGGTTACGGAAAGCTCCATAACCTTTTGTTCGATTTCATTGGCAATTTCGGGATGTTCTTTCAAATATTTTTTGGCATTTTCTCTGCCCTGGCCGATTTTTTCGCCGTTATAAGAGAACCAAGCGCCGCTTTTTTTAACAACGTCCAGGTTTACACCCAAATCCACCAGTGTACCCTCTTTGGAAACGCCTTCGCCGAAAACAATGTCAAATTCAGCAATTTTGAAAGGAGGAGCAACCTTGTTTTTAACGATTTTAGCTTTGGTTCTGTTGCCGACACTGTCGCTGCCCTGCTTCAAGGTTTCGGAACGGCGAACGTCAATGCGAACCGTTGCATAATACTTCAAAGCACGGCCGCCCGCCGTTGTTTCGGGACTGCCGAACATAACACCGACCTTTTCTCTTAATTGGTTAATGAAAACCACAGAACATCTGGTTTTGCTGACTATACCCGTCAGCTTGCGCAGCGCCTGACTCATCAGCCTAGCCTGCAAACCAACATGAGCGTCGCCCATATCGCCCTCCAGCTCTGCCTTGGGAACAAGAGCCGCCACGGAGTCGATAACAACCAAATCCACGGCACCGCTTCTAACCAGAGCTTCGCAAATCTCCAA
>JAHZFN010000040.1 GCA_019421315.1 Peptococcaceae bacterium
CTGCGGATTTTGGCAAAGAAATTAAAGTGGACAGACGAACAAAAAGTTAGTTGTTTGAGTTAGGAGGACAAGCAAAATGGTAAGAATTGAAGACAACGAAGTCTTGGAGCTTAAGGAAGTGCCCTGTGCGGATTGGCTTGAAAAAGCACAGCCCAAAATCAAGAAGAAAAAACGCCGCTTTAACTGGGCGAAGTTCGACGGCTTTTTGGACAGTCTGGTAACAGTAACGCTGTTTGTCGGCGTGGTTTTTTCGGTGGCTATGTGGGTTTGGTATCTGGTTGAGGTGGCGTAAATGAAACAAATCAACGGATATTGGGTAGATGAAAACAATAACAGATGGGGTATTGAACTTTATACAGAAGAACAGGCGGAAAAAAATAGTAAAAGTCTTGTTGACTGCTGCAACTGCATTGACTGCTACAACTGCATTGACTGCTACAACTGCGACAACTGCTGCGACTGCCGCTACTGCATCAACTGCCGCAACTGCCAAAACTGCGAGAACTGCCGCAACTGCTACAGCTGCATCAACTGCCGCAACTGCCAAAACTGCGAGAACTGCCGCAACTGTCGCAACTGCTGCGACTGCAACGACTGCCGCTACTGCATCAACTGCCGCAACTGCCAAAACTGCGACAACTGCCGCAACTGCTACAGCTGCTACAACTGCCGCAACTGCCAAAACTGCGACTACTGCGACAACTGCCGCAACTGCCGTAACTATAAATTAAATCCACAAAGATATACAACAAAAAAAATCGGCAGTAGAAACGACCAAACAACATTTTATTACGGCGAAACAAAAAACGGTATGGAAGTACAAGTTGTTTGTGGCTGTTTTGAAGGTAACTTAGAAGATTTTGAAAAAGCTGTTTTAGAAACACATAAAGACAATAATTTGTACAGGAAACAGTATTTGAAAGAAATTGAAAAAGTTAAAGTTTTGTTTGAATTGGTTTAAATTGAGGGTGGCGTAAATGGAACAAATTAACAGATATTGGGTGGATGAAAACAACAATAGATGGGATATTGAAATTTATACAGAAAAAGAAGCGGAAAAATGTAGTAAAAGTCTTGTGGATTGTTATAACTGCTGCGACTGCCGCAACTGCTACAGCTGCCGCAACTGCATCAACTGCCGTAACTGCTACAGCTGCGACAACTGCAATTACTGCAACAACTGCCGCAACTGCCGCTACTGCCGTAACTATAAATTAAATCCACAAAAATATACAACAAAGAAAATCGGCAGTAGAAACGACCAAACAACATTTTATTACGGCGAAACAAAAAACGGTATGGAAGTACAAGTGGTTTGCGGTTGTTTTTGGGGTAACTTAGAAGAGTTTGAAGAAGCTGTTTTAGAAACACATAAAGACAATGATTTGTACAGGAAACAGTATTTGAAAGAGATTGAAAAGGTTAAGATTTTGTTTGATTTAGTTTGAATTTAGTTTGAATTGGGGGTGGCGTAAATGAGCAGCTACAAAACGCGAATGATTAATGGCATGAAGTGCATAAGCGAAGAAGAATTTTGCGAACAGTTTATATGCACAAAATCTGAAATGCGTAGATTTGTATGCCAAGGAATGCCGCATCATCAAACCTTGACAGGCGCCAAGCTTTGGTTTGATGTTAAAGAATGTCAGGCATGGTTTCGGGGCGAAAGAAAAGAGCCTTGCTCTGCGGCAACAGAGGACAAGGCTCAGGCATAAATAATATAGTCAAGTTATTTATGCCTTGATTATAAAACATGATTAAGGGGGATGTCAAGTGCAAAACGCTATTGAAATTGATTTAATCGAATATAGAACACTGCTTGATTGCAGTTCAAGAATTCAAATTATCATGAACATTATTGAAAATTGCTTATATAATTCAAACGGCTTGGCGGAAGAGATCTGCGGGGCCATGGGTTGGAGACATTTATTGGGGGGCGATGAAAACAATGAATAGCATTATTATTAAACTGGAAGCGGCGGAATTGGTTTCCGCCATCAAGACACTTGCGGAAAGCCTTGCACATAATCCCATGCAAGTTGAAAAAGCACAGCCCGAAATCAAGGCTGCTGAAGTAAACGTGGAAGAGCCTCCCGCAAGTGATGAAATTAAGTTTGACGTAACGGATGTTCGCAAAGCCATCAGCGAATACGGCAACAAATACGGCATAGACAAGGCTAAGGCGATTCTGACTAAATTCGGAGCTGAGAGGGTTTCAGCGCTGCCGCAGGAGCAGTACGAAGCCTTTATCAACGCCGTTGCCGCCGCAAGCACGGAGGTGTAGTATGACCGCACACGCTAAACTGAGCGCTTCCGGGGCGAAGAAGTGGATTAACTGCCCGGGAAGCGTACTTTTGGAAGGGCAATGCCCCAACGAAAGCAGCGGCTATGCCACGGAAGGTACTAACGCCCACGCTTTGGGCGAAGCGAAAATCCGCTTTGCCCTTAAGGAGTTGACAAGGTACAAGTACAACAAAGCCGTCAGCGGTCTTGAAACGGATCCGAGTATGGAAGATTACGCAGACGGTTACAGGGATTTTGTAATTGAAAGATACAACGCCGCAAAAGCTGTTTGCGAAGACGCAGTAATCGAGTTGGAAAAAAGACTGGACTTTTCCGCTTGGGTGCCTGAGGGGTTTGGTACAGGGGACTGTATAATCGCCGCCGACGGTGTTCTGGAAATCATTGACTTGAAATACGGCAAAGGGGTCAAGGTTGATGCCGAAAGCAATCCGCAGTTAAGGCTTTATGCTTTGGGGGCGTTTAGCAACTATGACTATTTATACGCCATCGACAAAATCCGTATGACGATTTATCAGCCGAGAATGGACAATATCAGCAGTGAGGAAATATCTGTAGCCGAGCTGTTGACCTGGGGTGAGGGTATTAAAGGTATCGCCCAAAAGGCGTATGCGGGCTGTGAGGAATACCACTGCGGGGAGCATTGCGACAGCGCTTTCTGCCGTGCCAGAGCAATCTGCCGAGCCTATGCCGATCGACAGCTGGAAATCGCACGGTACGACTTTGCACAGCCCAACAAGCTGAGCCTTGAGGAAATTGCGGATATTATCGACCGCGCCGCAGATTTGGCGAAGTGGGCGAAGCTTATAGCGGATTATGCCCTGGACAGAGCCGTAAACTTCAACGAAAAATTTCCCGGATATAAGCTGGTTGAGGGCAGAAGTAACCGCAAGTGGAATGCAAGCGAAGAAGATATTACATTAAAACTCCTCAGCAAAGGGTGCATTGAGGACAGCTTCCGCCCCAGAAAGCTGCTCACCATTACAGCAATGGAAAAGTATTTGGGCAAAAAGGACTTTGCGGCTTGGTGTGGTGAGTTTGTGGTTAAGCCGCCCGGAGCACCGACACTGGTCCCCGAATCGGACAAGCGACCCGAACTTAACAGCATAGCCAAAACAAAAGAAGATTTTGATATTTAAGATATTTAACGGAGGTTTAAACATGGCGAAGATTAAAAACGATACACAGGTTATTACAAACGAGGTAAGATTCAGTTATCTGCACGCTTTTGAGCCGCAGAGTATTAACGGCAGTGAGCCGAAATATTCGGTCAGCCTGATTATTCCCAAAAGCGACACATCAACGCTGAAATGCATTAAACAGGCTGTGGAAAATGCCAAAAATGCAGGTGTCGGCAAATTCGGCGGCAAAATTCCCGCCAATCTCAAACTTCCCGTGCGCGACGGCGATGTTGACAGAGCCGACGATGAAAACTATGCAGGTTGCTATTTCATCAATGCCAACGCCAAAACCAAGCCGGGCTTGATTTACAAAAACGGTGATGAAATTCTGGATGAAACAGATTTGTACAGCGGCTGTTATGGCTTGGCTTCAATCAGCTTTTATGCCTTTAACAGCAACGGCAACCGAGGTATCGCCTGCGGACTTAATAATCTGATGAAAACCAAGGACGGCGATCCTCTGGGCGGCGGCAGAGCCAAAGCGGAAGACGATTTTGCGGAATTCCTCGCCGAAGATAACGAAGAAAACATGGAAGATTTGTTTTAAGGTACAAAGCTATGAAAGAAATGTCGATTGATATTGAAACATACAGCAGTGTCGATTTGATTAAACAGGGGGTGCACGCTTATGCGTGCGCCCCTGACTTTACCATACTGCTTTTTGCCTACGCATTTAATGATGAAGAACCAGACGTTATCGATTTAACAAAAGAGGGCTTGCCCGATACGGTGCTTGCGGCTCTGGTTGATGAAAGCATAATCAAGACCGCCTACAACGCCAACTTTGAACGCACCTGTTTACGGCATTATCTGAACCGAGAACTGCCTGCGGAGCAATGGCGGTGTTCTCAGGTTTTGGCGGCGGAATTGGGGCTGCCCCGATCCCTTAAAAATGTTGCCGAGGTTTTGGGCTTGGCAGAACAAAAGGACAGGCGGGGCGTTAATCTGATTAACTATTTCTGCAAGCCCTGCAAACCGACCAAGACCAACGCGCCCGACAAATGGGCGGATTTTATCGAATATAACAGGCAGGACGTTGCCGTTGAGTTGGCAATTAAGAATAAACTGCGCTGTTTTTCCCTGCCGCAGAGTGAACAGGAGCTTTGGGAAATCGACCAGAGAATTAACGAACGGGGCGTCGGCGTTGATTTGCAGCTTGTGGAAAAGGCAATCGAATTTAACACAATATTTCAAGAAAAGAATTTGGCGGAAATGACAAGGCTGACAGGGCTTGCCAACGTCAACTCCGTGGCACAGCTCAAAGGCTGGGTGGAAACGGAAACGGGTCGGGAGTGCGAAAGCCTGGATAAAAAAGCCGTCAAAGCCTTGATGGCTGAAACGGAAAACCCCAAGGTAAAGAGAGTTCTGAAACTGCGTTCCGCCGTTGCCAAGTCATCCGTTAAGAAGTACGAGGCAATGCGTAACAGCGCCTGCCCTGACGGACGATTGCGTGGTATTACGCAGTTTTACGGGGCAAGCAGAACGGGAAGATGGGCAGGCAGGATTGTACAGCCTCAGAACCTGCCGCAGAACCATCTGCCCGATTTGGACTTTGCCCGAAGCTCACTTAAAAACGATAATTACGATATGTTCGAGTTGGTTTTTGACAATGTGCCGCAGGTGCTGTCGGAGCTGATCAGAACCGCATTAATTCCGAAGTCCGAACACCGCTTTATCGTCAGCGACTTTTCGGCGATTGAGGCGCGCGTGGTAGCGTGGCTTGCCGATGAGAAGTGGCGGCAGGCGGTTTTTGCCAAAGGCGGCGACATCTATTGCGCTTCGGCGGAACAGATGTTCAAGGTGCCCGTGAAAAAGCACGGCATAAACGGCCATTTACGGCAAAAAGGCAAGATTGCCGAATTGGCTTTGGGCTACGGCGGTTCGGTCGGCGCCTTAAAGTCCATGGGCGCTTTGGAGATGGGGCTTGATGAGGGCGAATTACAGCCGCTGGTTGACGCCTGGCGGCTTGCCAACAGGAAGATAACCAAGCTGTGGTACACAATCGAAAAAGCGGCTGTGGACGCCGTAAAGGGCAGTCCGAGCAGTATCGCACATGGCATAAAATTTTACAGACAAGCCGGTATACTGTTTGTGAGATTGCCCTCCGGCAGAAGTATTGCTTATGTTCAACCGAGAATTGAGCTAAACAAATTCGGCAGGGAAGCACTGACCTATATGGGCGTCAGCCAGACCAACGGCGGTTGGACAAGGCTGGAAACCTTTGGCGGCAAGCTGACGGAAAACATAGTTCAGGCGATTGCAAGAGACTGTTTGGCGGAATCAATTAAAAGACTGGAAAAAGCAGGCTATGAAATAGAATTTCATGTACACGATGAAGTGATTATCGACGCTCCAAAGAACTTCGGTTCTTTGGAGGAAGTAACGGAGATAATGGGCAGGGAAATACTGTGGGCAAAGGGGTTGCGGCTGAATGCCGACGGCTACGAGTGTCCGTATTACAGAAAGGATTGAGCCTATGAAGATTAAAATAGCAACGGGCTTAAATCGGTTCAGCACAAATTGGCGAAACACTGAAATGGAATGGGAGGAGCTGATCGAACGGCTGAAAACCACAACGAGAACGGCAGAAACCCAGGGGCAGTTTGCCAATATGAGCAAAAAACAGCAGGATAATATCAAGGACGTAGGCGGCTTTGTCGGCGGTTACCTTAAGGGCGGCCGCCGCAAGGCGGACACGGCGGAATACAGACCGCTGAGGAATGTTGACGCCGATTTTGCCGCAGAGGATTTTATCGACCGTGCGGATTTGTTCTTAAGCTGTGCCTACTGCGTATACTCAACGCATAAACACAAAGCCGACAAGCCGAGATACAGACTGATTATACCGCTGTCAAAACCTGTTAAGCCCGATGCCTACGAAGCGACAGCAAGAATGATTGCCAAGCAGATAGGGATTGATATGTTTGACGATACCACATATCAGGCACACAGGCTGATGTATTGGCCGAGCACTTCCATGGACGGCAAGTATGTGTTTGAAGCAGGCGGCGAACTGCCGCTTGAGCCTGATACGGTGTTAGCACAATACGACGATTGGCACGATATCAGCGCTTGGCCCGTGTCTTCAAGAACTGTTAAGCTGCTGAACAGGAAACTGCAAAAGCAGGAGGACCCAACAACCAAAAACGGCGTTATAGGGGCTTTTTGCCGAACATATACCGTTGAGGCGGCCATGGAGAAGTTTTTGTCCGGAGTGTATACGCCCTGCGGCGGTAACCGCTATACATACGCCGCAGGCAGCAGCTCCGCCGGGGCTGTGGTTTACGACAACGGCAATTTCCTTTACAGCAACCACGCAACGGATCCCATAAGCGGTATGCTCTGCAATGCCTTTGATTTGGTGCGGGTTCATAAATTCGGCAGTCTGGACGAGGACAGCGAACCGCAGACACCTGTAAACCGCCTGCCCTCATTTCTCGCCATGGAGGAATTTGCGGGCAGGGATAAGGACGTCAAAATGACAATTTTCCAAGAACGGCAGCAGTCCATAAATGCCGATTTCGGAGACGATTTGGAAGATGTCAAAGCCGAAACTGAGGAAGAAAACGACGACTGGATAGAGCAGCTTGAGGAAACCAAGCACGGCTATGCAGGGACAATCAACAACTGCAAGCTGATTTTAGAGCACGACAAGCGCCTTAAGGGCAAGGTCGCCCTGAACGATTTCAGCAAGAGGTATACCGTTTTCGGCGCTTTGCCGTGGTGCAGTGATAAAGAAACGAGGGAGTGGCGGGATTCAGACGATGCGGGGCTTAGGCACTATATGGAACGGGGCTACGGCATCAATAAAAAATCCGCTATCGATGACGGCTGGTCGCTGGTATGCCAAGCCAACAAATTTCACCCTGTGCGGGATTACCTGAACGGCTTAAAGTGGGATGGCGTGCCCAGAATAGAAACCTTGTTTGCTGATTATCTGGGCGCCGAGGATAACGAATACACCAGAGCCGTTAGCCGCAAAACTCTGGTTTCCGCTGTGGCAAGGATTTTCCACCCCGGTGTTAAGGTTGACACCGTAACGGTTCTGGTGGGTCCGCAGGGCTGCGGCAAAAGCCAGATTATATCAAGACTTGGCGGCGAATGGTTCTCGGACACCTTAACAACTGTTGTCGGCAAGGACGCCTACGAGCAGATTCAAGGTTTCTGGATAATTGAAATCGGGGAGCTTGCGGCGATGAAGAAGAATGAGATAGAAAGCATTAAGCACTTTATGTCCAAGGCGGAGGACGCATACAGACCGTCTTACGGCCGCCGTGTGGAGATTTATCCGAGACAGTGCGTTTTCATCGGCACAACCAACCGATACGAGTTCCTGCGGGACACGACGGGTAACCGCCGCTTTTGGCCTGTGGACGTTGACCCAAAGAGGATTACCAGGGATATGTGGCAGGAGCTTGACAAAGAGGAAGTTGGACAGGTTTGGGCGGAAGCGGTGCAGATGTTCCGAAGCGGCGAAAAGGCGTATATCGACGATGAACATCTGGAAAAGCTGGCGGAAGCCGAACAGGAAAAGCACCTTGACGAAAGCCCTCTGGCGGGTGAGGTTCGCCGCTTTCTGGAGCTGCCGATAACCGAGAACTGGGCGGAAATGGACTTAGTTGACCGCAGGTCATATTACAGGGGCGACTACGGCGGCGGCGATTTCGGAGCGGAAGTTGTCGGCACGGCAGAACGAACCAAGGTGTGCGCCCTGGAGGTTTGGTGCGAGCTTTTGGGCGGGGAAAAGAAGGATTTTCAACGCCGACAAGCCATGGAAATTAACGATATTATATCCCAAACGGAGGGTTGGGAGAAAAGTATTTTTAGGTCAACCATTTATGGAAAGCAAAGAGGCTTTGAAAAACATTTGTAAAAGTTTGTTCCATTTGAATATTGGGTTTTAGCAGGTGCTTTGTTGAGTGTGGAACAAAGGGAACAAACTTTTATATAGAGTTTATTAAAATAGGCATTTAGGCAGTAGCATTAAATACCTAAACGCCTAATTTAATAACTTGTATGGAAACTTTGTTCCTTTTGTTCCAAAAACATAGAAACCCCTGCTAAACGCAGGAACAAACTTCTGATGAATTTTAGGAGGTAAACGAAAAATGAGAGAAAATCAGGTAGAAAAGCATTTGGTAAAGAGGGTCAAGGAAGAAAAAGGCTTGTGCATTAAAATAAATTCAACATCTATGAACGGTTTGCCTGACAGAATGGCTCTTTTGCCGGGCGGCAAAATTGTGTTTTTTGAGTTGAAATCGACAGGCTGTACACCGAGACCTTTGCAGATGGTGGCGATGAAAAAGCTCATCGATTTGGGCTTTGGCGTATTCATTGCCGACAACAAAGAAAAGATTGACGCTGTTTTGGCGGTGATGAGAGATGAAATTTAACCCGCACGGCTATCAGAAAACCGCCATTGAAAAGATTATCGATACGCCGAAATGCGGACTGTTCCTTGATATGGGT
>JAHZFN010000004.1 GCA_019421315.1 Peptococcaceae bacterium
TGTGACAACGGGCGCAATGTTGGCTTTCAGATTATATTTTTGCAAAATGGGGTGGGCGTAAACATAGTTGCTTTCGTAACCGTCGTCAAATGTCAGCACAACAGCTTTTTCGGGCAGCGGTTCGTCGGATTGCAGCATTGCCAGAAGCTCGCTCATAAAATATGTTTGGTAGCCGTTATCGTGCAGATAGCTCATCTGTTCTTCAAAATCGGAGGTGGTGATAACAGAACCGTTGCTTTCGTAGTTCATTTCGGTGTAAACATCGTCTGGAACCAGATGGTGATACATCAAAATGGGGATTTTTTCACCGCTGTTGGCGGCAATGTTGACACCCGCCAAAGCGACGGCAAAAATGACAATTACTGCGGCTATGATTAACAGAATTTTTGTTTTTAATTTCATTTTAATTTAATCTCCTTATTCTCTCTTTATTAATACACATTAACTTATATACACTATTTAAAGTCTTTTTATATTTTATTAAAATAAGCCCTTTCATCAACTGCGTTTATGCCGAAGAAAAGGCGGTTATTTCATTTGGTGCTGAGCAATAAGCCGTTTTTCTTGTTACCTCACTCCTTTTGTGTGGCAAAATTTATTGCTTGCAGCCGTTGAAATATGTTATAATAGACACAGCGGTAAGGCAAATTTTTTTAATTAAATTATTTATTAAAATTACCTATATAAAATTATTTAATTATCGATATTTTTACGGAGGTGTAAAAATGGGTTTTATGGACAAAGCCAGAGCTTTTTCGGAAAATGCCGCCGAAAAAGCCAAGCAAATTTCCGGAACTGCCGCCGAAAAGGCGGGCGATCTTGCCGAAACGGCAAAAATCAAATATGAAATTTCCGGATATAATACAGATATTAAAAGGAAATACGAACAAATCGGCGTAACGGTTTACGATGGTTTGATAAACGGCGGCGACTGCCAAGAGGAAATTGCCGAATATTGCCGCCAAATTACCGAGCTGAAAGAAAAAATTGCCGATTTGGAAAAATTGCTTTAGTATCTATAATTCGCCGTTGGGCGAAAAAAACCTGCCGTGTTGGCGGATTGCTCATAAGGAAGTAATATAACAAAGGCGATATAGAAGGCTTTACAGCCCGATGTATCGCCTTTGTTTTTTTTGTTTTACATAGCTATTTCTTGAAGATTTGAGTTGGTTTGAATAGATTGCGGAATGTCTATAACCCCAACCGCAGTGTAATAAATATCTATCTGCTGCACTCTATGACCGCTGAATTTATCAGGAGCATGAATAACAATTTTGTCTATCAAGTCATTTACAACCCTTGCAGATAGTTCCTTGATGTCTGTGTATTGTTGAACGATTTCCAAGAACCGTTCAACACCGTTTACAGTTTCTTCGCTTTTAGCAAGTTCAGTTTCGAGTATAGCGTTTTCTGTTATGAGATTTTTTTGCTCCAACTCGTAGTCAGTAGATAATTTTGTAAACCTTTCATCAGATATTTTGCCATTAAAGTTATCTTCGTAGATCTGCTTGAAAATATCGTCAAGTTCAGATACTCTTCGTTGATTGATTTTGATTTGCTTACGCTTTTGAGATATATCTTTCTTTTGCTCTTTAGCGGATTTATCCATCAGACTTTTAACGAAATCATCTTCAAAGTCTTTAAGATATTTCAACATTCTCTGCATTTGCTCCAATACAAGTTCGTATAAAACAACCTCTCGGATATAATGAGCAGAACAGGTTCCCATATTGCTTTTATAGTTTGAACAAACAAAGTGGTCTTGGCTTTTCTTAAAACTATTGCAAGTACAGAAGTGCAATTTAGCGCCGCAATCAGCACAACGGAGAAGTCCCGAAAAAATACTTGTTTTGCCCGTTTTGGTAAGTCTGCGTTTGTGCTT
>JAHZFN010000041.1 GCA_019421315.1 Peptococcaceae bacterium
CCAAGGCCTGTTCACCCGTATCGGGCTGCGAAACCAAAAGTTCATCCAAATCCACACCGAGATTTTTGGCATAAAGAGGATCTAAAGCGTGTTCGGCGTCGATAAACGCCGCCATGCCGCCTGCCTTTTGAGCCTCCGCCGCCATGTGCAGAGCAACGGTGGTTTTACCGGAAGATTCGGGACCGTATATTTCGACAATTCTGCCGCGGGGAATACCGCCGACGCCCAGGGCAATATCCAAAGGCAAGCAGCCTGTTTTGATAACCTCAATACTCTGCGCCGCCTGCTGACCCAAGCGCATGATGGCACCCTTGCCAAAATCCTTTTCAATTTGTTTTAAAGCGTTATCCAACGCCTCGGTTTTATCACCGCCGATATTTATAGTTTTAGATTTTTTATCTGATTTACTTGCCATAAATTCCTCCGTGTTTTACATATTTCTTTTCCAAAAGAATGCCGAACGTTTGTTTGACATATTAATTATATTCTATTCCGAGAGAAATTGCAATAGTTATCAGTCAAAAAACCGAACAAATTTTCGATAAATTTTCAATCTGATGTTTCCCTCTGATTTAATTCCACCGCAAACGCCGTGGAATTATTCATCAGCACCGTCTGCCTCATCTTCGGCATCTTCAATATATGCCAAAGCCAAATTCCAATATTCGGCGGCATGGGTGATATTGGAGGCAACTCTTTCGCCGTCAACGGTTTTGACAACTTTGCCGGGAACGCCCATAACCAAAGAATTGGCGGGAATTTTCTTGCCGGGGGGAACCAAGGCGCCGGCGCCGATGATGGAGCCTTCGCCGATTACGGCGCCGTCCAAAATAGTGGAGCCCATACCGATCAGGCAGTTATCACGAATTGTACAGCCGTGAACGGTGGCGCTGTGTCCGATAGTTACATAATTGCCCACATTTACAGGGAAATCGTCGTCAACATGAATAACAGTGCCTTCCTGCACGCTGACACATTCGCCGATAACAACGCTGTTCAAATCGCCGCGGATAGTCGCTTGGTGCCAAACGCTGCTTTTTTTGCCGATGCGAACATTGCCGATGATATCGGCAGAAGGCGCAACATAGGTAAGTTCATCAATTTCCGGTTGAAATTTTTTGAATTTTGCAATAGTCATCTTAAACTGACCTCCGTTATATTATTTTGCCATTCAGCATTATTTTGCCATATGCTTTTTTTAATTTTGTTTTTTTGCTTCGTCAAATGTCATATGAGGCGTTTTGAAATCAATTTTTTAAAATTAAGTTTTAATAATTTCTTTTGATAACAACATCCGCTATTTCCTGCATAGCGGCTCGGTGTTTGCCGGGCTTCAGCTTGTCCACCTCCGCCAAGGCTTTTTGAATAAATTCTTCGGCAATGCATTTGGCATATTCCATACCGCCGTCCTCTTTAACGGCATTAATTATATCAATAATCAAAGATTTGTCTTCTTTGCTCTGCAAAATCATCGTTTTCAGCTGTTCTTTGCGGGGAGAATTTTGCAAACAGTAAATAACAGGCAAGGAGATATTGCCCTGCCGCAAATCACTGCCCACGGGCTTGCCCAAAACCTTTTCATCGGCGGTCATATCCAGAATATCATCCATAATCTGAAAAGCCATGCCAAGATTATAGCCGTATTCCCGCAAAGCGGAAATTTCGGCGTCGCTTGCGCCGCTGACGCAGGCGCCCGTTTCACAGCTGGTGGAAAAAAGCAACGCCGTTTTTCTTTCAATGCGGTAATAATAATCCTCTTCGTTTTGATCAACCCGATAAAAATCGGCAATTTGGCGCAGCTCCCCCTTGGTCATTTCGGTAACAGTGGTTTCGATGGCAGAAATAACTCGGTCGTCGTTGTATTCGGAAACCAGCTCAAAGGCTCTGCCCACCAAAAAATCACCGATAAAAATTGCCGTTTTGTTACCGTGTACCGCATTAACAGTTGGGTTGCCCCGCCGTTTGTTAGCGCCGTCGATCACATCGTCATGCACCAAGCTGCCCGTATGCAAAAGCTCCAAGCCCGCCAAAAGCGGCAGCATTTGATTTATATCATAATGATTCGCCTGTGCCGCCAAAACAGCGAATTTCGGGCGCATTCTTTTGCCGCCCGCCTGCACCAAATGCAAAGCCGAACCGGCAACCAAAGGTTCTTCCGAACTCACGCATTGCTGCAAATAGGTTTCAAAATAATCCAGATCCGCCTGCATATCACGTATGTATTTGTTTTTCAAAATCTGCTTCATGTTTTCTCCAAATAATTTTTACGCAAAATTATGATATTATGCCAAATCGGAAAGTCTGTCCGCCGAAAAAAGTCTTTCGTTTTTGCCTGTCAGCTTAAACAAAACCTCCTCGGCAGCCTTTGCCAAAGCATCCGGCAAAGACAAAATATACTGCCGACAGTAGCTCAAATATGTATCGGCAACGTTTGGCTGTTCTTCGTTATAACCGTTTAAATAAATGCCCTGCAAAACGCCTGCATAATAAGCAAAAGCCGTATAAACCTGACTCATTTCGCCGTCAAGTCCGCCCTGCTCCGAACCGATAATGCCCGACAAAGCGGCAAGCTCGGCATATTCTTTTTGCAGATTTTCCACCTTTTCGTCAACCGGCACATAGCTTCTGTCCTGCCAATAGGAACGCACAGTTCTGCCTTCGTTCATGCGGCAGATAACATTGCCCATTTTTTCCAGCCATTTGGTCTGTTTTTCCAAAACCAAACCTTTGATGGCTGCGGCAAAAAGAAAATCTCCGATCAGAATAGGCATTCGGTATTGAGTGCCGTCGCCTTTCTGCGGCGCATTGTTATGAACGTACTGCGCCAAATATGCCATCTCGATCATTGCCGCCAAATTCACATCTTTTTTGCCCGCCTTGCCCCAAACTGCAGCAGGCAGCAAAAGGAGCGTCGGCAGAAACTGCATATTCTGCCACGTTTCTCCCGCAATCTGACATTCGTCAAGCAAATCCTTATATGTAAGATAATCCTCATTGACACGCTTTTTAACTTGCAAAAGCAATTCCGATAAATTATTTTTCAAAACTCTATCCCCATATCCCTATTTTTTCTAAAAAAGCTTTTAGCCAAAATCAAAAAAAATCAAGTATTGCATTTCACACTTCAATATGTAATGCATATATTTTCAGGTCGGCGGCGGGAAAACGCAATTCTAAAATAACCTGCATTTTCCGCCAACCGCCTTAAACCTTTTAAACAAGCGGTCTTAACCAAACCGCCCAGATTCTTAATAATTACCCAAACGCTGGCTGATATAATCTTCAACCCACTGCACAACTTCGCCCAAGGGAACTTCGATAACCTCTTTCGTTTTACGGATTCGAACTTCCACCATGCCTTTTTCCAAGGATTTGGCGCCGACGGTAACACGCAGAGGATAACCGATCAGGTCGGCGTCCTTGAATTTAACGCCGGGGCGTTCTTTTCTGTCATCCAGAACAACCTCTACCTTATCTCCCAGCAATTCACGGTAAATTGTATCGGCAACATTCATCAGATTTTCATCTTTATTGTTGACAGGAACCACAACTACATGATAAGGAGCAACGGACATAGGCCAAACGATACCGTCCTCATCGTTGCATTGTTCAATAACAGCGGCAAGGGTTCTGCCGACGCCGATGCCGTAACAGCCCATAACGGCAGGAATTTCTTTGCCGTTTTCGTCGGTGTAAACGGCGTGCAGAGCTTCGCTGTATTTAGTGTGCAGTTTGAAAATCTGCCCTACTTCAATACCTCTGGCGGAATGGAGAGTGCCG
>JAHZFN010000042.1:0-6963 GCA_019421315.1 Peptococcaceae bacterium
AATCAAAGATGGACTGCAATGGCGATGGAAAAAGACGAACCAGCAACGCACCATTTGGCAGGTGTGCAGATGATTTTGAAACAGCTGACAGATGTTTTGGCTGCCAAAGGCGTGGAACAAATCAAAACCGTCGGCGAGGAGTTCGACCCCAAATACCATGACGCAATGGGTCAGGTTGAGGTGGAAGACGAAAGCCAAAACAACAAGGTTTTGGAAGAAATCACCGCAGGCTACAAAATCGGCGATAAGGTGCTTCGGGCGGCAAGAGTAAAAGTCGGCGCTTTCAAAGGCGGCGAAGCGGCCGAAGAATAAACCAATAATTAAACCTAAAAAAGCTGACAAAGCGCTTAAAAAATTTTAATTTTTAAGCAATCAAAATACAGAATTAAATTTTAAAAAAAATATATATGGAGGTATTAATAATGGGTAAAGTTATAGGTATTGACTTAGGTACAACCAATAGTTGTGTTGCTGTTATGGAAGGCGGCGAAGCCGTTGTAATCCCCAATCCCGAAGGCGCAAGAACAACTCCTTCCGTAGTTGGTTTTAATAATGGTGAAAGAATGGTCGGTCAGGTGGCAAAACGCCAGGCCGTTACAAACCCCGAACACACAGTTATGTCCATCAAAAGACATATGGGTAAAAAATATGATGTAAACATTGACGGAAAAACCTACACTCCGCAGGAAATTTCCGCTTTTATTCTGCGCAAACTGAAAGAAGACGCCGAAGCTTATCTGGGCGAAACCGTAAGCCAGGCTGTAATTACAGTTCCCGCTTATTTCTCCGATGCTCAGCGTCAGGCAACCAAAGACGCAGGTAAAATCGCAGGCTTGGAAGTTCTGCGTATTGTCAACGAACCGACAGCCGCAGCTTTGTCCTATGGTTTGGACAAAGAAGAAGAACAGAAAGTCCTGGTTTTCGACTTGGGCGGCGGTACATTCGACGTATCCATTCTGGAAATTGACGACGGTATCTTCCGTGTTTTGGCAACCAGCGGCAACAACTTCCTGGGCGGCGACGATTTCGATAAAAAAATCATCGACTACTTGGTAGCTGAATTCAAAAAATCCGAAGGTATTGACCTTTCCACAGATAAAATGGCTATGCAAAGACTGCGTGAAGCAGCTGAAAAAGCCAAAATCGAACTCTCCGGTGTTTTGCAGTCCAACATCAATCTGCCTTTCATCACAGCAGACCAAAACGGCCCCAAACACATGGACATCACATTGACCAGAGCTAAATTCAACGAATTGACAGCCGACTTGGTAGAAAAAACCATGGCTCCGACCCGTCAGGCTTTGCAGGATGCCAATCTGACAGCAGCCGACATCGACAAAGTGCTTTTGGTCGGCGGTTCCACCCGTATTCCCGCTGTTCAGGACGAAATCAAAAACATTATCGGCAAAGAACCTCATAAAGGCATTAACCCCGATGAATGTGTTGCTTTGGGCGCTGCAATTCAAGGCGGTATCTTGAACAAAGAAGTTAAAGATGTTGTTTTGGCAGACGTTACACCTCTGTCCTTGGGCATTGAAACCTTGGGTGGCGTGTTCACCAAAATCATCGACCGCAACACCACAATTCCTACCGGTAAATCTCAGGTGTTCTCCACAGCAGCCGACAATCAGCCCTCCGTTGACGTTCACGTTCTCCAGGGCGAAAGAGCCATGGCTGCAGACAACAAATCTCTCGGACGTTTCAGCCTGAATGATATTCCGCCGGCTCCCCGCGGTGTTCCGCAAATCGAAGTTAAATTTGACATCGACGCCAACGGTATCGTTCATGTAAGCGCCAAGGATTTGGGTACAGGCAAATCTCAGGATATTACCATCACAGGCTCCTCCGGTTTCTCCGATGAAGAAATCGACCGTATGGTAAAAGATGCCGAACAATACAAAGCCGAAGACCAGGCTCGCAAGGAAAAGGTTGAAATCAGAAACCAAGCAGACGCTATGGTATTCCAGGTTGAAAAGGCTCTCAAAGATATGGGCGACAACATCAGTCAGGCAGAAAAAGACGAAATCAACGGCGCCAAAGACGAATTGGCAGAAGCTCTGAAAGGTGACGATACAGACTTGATCAAAGCTAAATCCGAAGCTTTGTCCGAAAAACTGCAGCAGGCGCAGGCTGCTCAGCAGGCAGCGCAGGGCGCTCAGGGCGGCTGTGACAGCAACTGCACAAACTGCGATTCCGACGACGATAACGTTGTTGATGCCGATTACAAGGTTGTTGATGATGACGAAAACAAATAATCCTGCATAAGGGTGATTAAGCAATGAGTGAAAATAAAGATTTATACGAAGTCCTTGGGGTGTCCAGAAATGCCTCGGATGAAGAAATCAAAAAGGCCTACAAAAAAATGGTCAAAAAATATCACCCTGATTTGAACCCCGACAGCAAAACTGCCGAAGAAAAGATGAAAGAAGTCAACCACGCTTACGACATTCTTTCCGACCCCCAGAAAAAATCCCGTTACGACCAGTTTGGCGATGACGGCAACAATACGGGCGGTTTCGGCGGCGGCGCAGGCGGTTTCGGCGGCTTTGGCGGCGGTGCCGACGCTTTCGGCGACATATTCGATATGTTTTTCGGCGGCGGCGGTTCCCGCGGCGGCAACAACCAAAACGCCCCCCGTCAGGGCAACGATTTACGGGTAGATATCAGGGTTTCTTTTGAAGAAGCGGCAAAAGGCGTAACCAAGGAAATTGAAATAAACCGCAACGAAAGCTGTACGGACTGCGGCGGCACAGGCGCCAAAGCAGGCACCCAAAGAAAAGCCTGCCAAAACTGCGGCGGCAGCGGCAAGGTTCGGGTTAATCAGCAAACTCCGTTCGGTCAGTTCCAAACTGTTAAAACCTGTCCAAAATGCGGCGGTAAAGGCACGGTTGTGGAAACGCCGTGTCCCTCCTGCCACGGTACGGGACGTGTTAAGAAAAAACGCAATATCAAGGTCAATGTGCCGCCCGGTGTCGATACAGATTCCCGTCTGCGTATGCAGAACGAGGGTGAAGGCGGTATAAACGGCGGTCCTCCCGGCGATTTGTATATTTACATTACCGTTGCGCCTCATGAATTTTTCCGCCGTTCCGGCGACGATATTCTCTGCAATGTACCGATCACCATGGTGCAGGCGGCATTGGGAGCCGAAATAGAAGTGGAATCTTTGGACGGCAAGGTAAAGCTTACCATTCCTGCGGGAACCCAAAGCGGAACCTCTTTCCGTCTGCGGGGCAGAGGTTTTCCGAAGCTGCGGGGTTACGGCAAAGGCGACCAGCACGTTCGGGTAAATGTTCAAACTCCCACCAATTTGACAAGCGAACAGAAAGAGCTGCTTAAAAAATTTGCCGAAGCGGGCAAAGAAGAAGTTCCCAAAGAAAAGGAGCATGAAAACAAAAAACCGAAAGGCTTTTTTAACAAAAAGCGTAAATGATTTAAAGTGCTTTTGTTCGGAATTTTTAAGCGGTTTGAAACAAAACAGTAAATAATAATTTTATATAAAAAAGAAACCGATTTCGCAATCGGTTTCTTTTTTTGCGTAACTTGAATTTTGGTGTTTTTTAACGGCGGTTTGGTATTTTCCGTTTTTTTGTGAAAAGGATTGACAGCATAATACTCAGCGACAAAACGGCGAAAATAATGGCAATGGACATGAGAATGGAAATTTCAAAATTCCAAATTAAAGCCGCCAGCTTAAAGCCTGTAAACGTTAAAATCAGGGCAACGCCGTATTTAACATAGATGAAGCGTTCACGCAAATGCTCCAAAACAAAGTATAACTGCCGCAGACCCAAAATGGCAAAAATATTGGAGGAATAGATGATGAACATATGGGTGGAAACGGAAAACGCCGCAGGTACGGAATCTATGGCGAAGAGTATATCCGAGGATTCCACCACCAAAAGCACGGCGAAAAGGGGAGTGGCAAAACGCCTGCCGTTGACTTTGGTGAAGAAATTATGTCCGTCGAAACGGTTGGTCATCGGGATGATTTTCCTCATAATTCTTAAAACGGGGCTGTTTTGTAAATCCTGCTTTTGGTTGTCGTCACCGAAAAACATCTTCAGTCCGCTGATTATCAAAATAAAGCCGAAGAAATACAGCACGAACCGAAAGCTGTCCACAATGGAAACCCCCAGAAAGATGAAAAGAAAACGCAGAACAATGGCGCCGGCAATGCCGTAGGCAAGGCAGCGGTGCTGATATTCCACGGGAACATTAAAGGACATGAAGATTGTCATGAAAACAAAAAGATTATCCATGCTCAGGCTGTATTCGATTAAATAGCCGCCCAAAAATTGCAGTGCATAGTCTGCTCCCATAAAGTAGTAAATGCCGCCGCAGCAGAGCATTGCCGAAACGAGCCAAAAGCCCACCCATTTCAAAGAATGTTTTACAACTTGATCCATAGTGAAAAATAACCCCTCCGTTGGCATATTGGGAAAAGCCTGCCGTTTATTTTGATTTGTCCGTATACTTAAATTTTATGTAGCACCGGGCAAAAAATGACTTTTGGCTGCAAAGAAGCGGCAAATATAGTTTAAAAGAGTGAGATATAAAATCAGCTGCAAGGCTTTGTCAAATGCAAAACACAAAGAATATTGCCGTAGTTTTTGTGAAAATACTGTTTATGCCGAAATATTGTGCTATAATAAACATGTATGTGTATTTGCAAAGAAAAATAAAATGCGGTAAAATGCGGAGGTGCGGTATGGCGAAAAGCCCCAATCAAAAGCTTAAATTATTATATTTGATGAAAATTTTTCTGGAAAAAACAGACTCGGATCATGCTCTAACCATGAAAGGTATCATTGAGGAATTGCAAAGGTATGAAATTTCCGCCGAACGCAAAAGCATTTACAATGATATTGAGGCTTTGCGGGAATTTGGTATGGATATAATGACCTGCAGCGAACCTAGGACGGCGTATTATGTGGCGTCTCGTCTTTTTGAGCTGCCGGAGCTGAAGCTTTTGGTGGATGCCGTGCAAAGCGCTAAATTTATCACCCACAAAAAATCCAACGAGCTTATCAAAAAAATGGAAGGCTTGAGCAGTGCGCATGAGGCACAGCTTTTGCAAAGGCAGGTTTTTGTTGCCAACCGCATCAAAACCATGAACGAAAGCATCTATTATAATGTGGACAGCATACATAACGCCATTTCCTGCGGCAGGCAGATTTCTTTTTTGTATTACGAATATGTGGTGGATTTTAGTGACAGCCAAAAAATTTGCCGCCGCCTGAAAAAGAACGGAGAGCGCTATATTTTAAGTCCGTGGACTTTGACTTGGGATGATGAAAATTATTATATGCTGTCTTATGACGAGGAAACCGACGATATTAAGCATTTTCGGGTTGACAAGATGAAAGATATCCAAATAACCGATTTGCCCCGTTTGGGACAAAATATTTTTAAAAGCTTTGATATGGCGGTGTATTCCAAAAAGATTTTCGGAATGTTCGGCGGAGAAGAAGAAATGGTCAGCATGGTTTGTCATAACAGCCTGATTGGGGTTATTGTGGATCGTTTCGGCAAGGATATTTTCATTTCGCCGCAGGATGATGACCACTTTAATGTTACTGTCAAGGTTATGGTCAGCCCGCAGTTTATGGGTTGGCTTATGAGCTTTGGCACAAAAATTAAAATCAAAGCGCCACTTTGGGTGGCGGAGAAAATTAAAAAGCACGCCGAAGATATTTGTGGTCAATATTGAATTTAATATAATTATGAAAACAGCTTGCGTAAAAAAATATAAAAGCGGATAAAACAGGGAGGAATGACCGGTAATGGCAATAAGCAAAAGTAATAAGTATGATGTTGTAATTGTGGGAGCAGGTCCTGCGGGAATTTTCACCGCAATGGAAATGCTGAAAAAAGGCAGCAAAAAGAGTATTTTGCTGTTGGAAAAAGGCTGTGCCATTGAAAAACGCAGCTGCCCCAAAAGCAAAACCAAGGAATGTGTTCATTGCAAGCCCTGCCACATTACAACGGGTTTTTCGGGAGCGGGAGCTTTCTCTGACGGCAAGCTTTCTTTGAGTTATGAGGTGGGCGGCGATTTGCCGACTTTGATCGGAGAAAACAAGGCGCAGGAAACCATCGAATACACAGACGGTATTTATCTGCAGTTTGGGGCGGACGAACACGTTGAGGGCGTCGGCAACAAAGAAGATGTCAAAGAAATCCGCAAGCGCGCCATTCAGGCGGGTTTGAAGCTGGTGGACTGTCCCATCAGACATCTGGGAACGGAAAAGGCGCAGGAAATTTATTATGCCATCGAGCAGTATTTGCTGGATAATGGTGTGGAAATTTGCTTTGGGGTTGAATGTGAGAATTTGATTTTGCATGACGAGGTCTGTCAAGGCGTTGTCGTTCGTCAAAAGGACACGGCGTGCGAAATTGAAGCGGCAAATGTTGTTGTGGCAACAGGACGCCGAGGCGCCGACTGGCTGGAAAAAATCTGTGCCGAACACGGCATTGCTCACCAGCCGGGAACTGTTGATATCGGCGTCAGGGTTGAGGTTCGCAACGAAATTATGGAAAAAGTCAACAATGTGCTTTACGAATCGAAGCTCATCGGTTATCCCAGACCTTTTAAAAACAAAGTGCGTACTTTCTGCCAAAACCCAGGTGGTTTTGTCAGCCAGGAAAACTATGACAACGACCTTGCCGTGGTCAACGGTCATTCCTACAAGGAGCTGAAATCCGACAATACCAATTTGGCAATTCTCTGTTCCCATGACTTCAAAGTGCCTTTCAATCAGCCGATTGAGTACGCCCGCAAGGTGGGTGAGTTGACCAATATGTTGGGCGCAGGCAAAATTTTAGTGCAGAGGTTCGGCGATATTTTGGACGGCAAAAGAACTTGGGAAAAGGAGCTTTCACGTTCAAATATCAAACCAACCTTGAAGGATGCCGTAGCAGGCGATATTACGTCGGCAATGCCGTACAGAGCCATGGTTAATA
>JAHZFN010000042.1:6973-8010 GCA_019421315.1 Peptococcaceae bacterium
ATGCAGGCGGTGGATAAGGTTGTTCCCGGTTTTGCTTCTGTGGAAACGCTGCTTTATTCTCCTGAGCTTAAATTTTACAGCAACCGTGTAAAAATGGATGCCGACTTCAATACAAATATCCAAGGCTTGTTCTGTCTGGGTGATTCCAGCGGTTGGACAAGAGGTCTTATGATGGCTTCCGTCATGGGCGTTTTGATGGGCAGAAGATTGGCTGCAGAAGAATAATCAATAATAATCAAGAAAAATATTAATCAGCAAAAAAGTGCAGAAAGCATAAAACCCCCATTTTGTCATATGAACAAAATGGGGGTTTGCTGTGATTATATAGTTTAATTAGAGAATGATGCCGTTTGCCTTTTGTCCAAGCCGACGTTTAGTTTCGGTCGGTTCGCAGTTTGAACCACCAGATTGCAAGAGCAAGCAAATATAAGCAAATCAAAACAGCAAAAAGGATTGTGTAGTTGAATTTGCCGATGATGAAGCTGCTCATCTGATTGCCTGTCAGCCCCGCCACAGCCCAAGCTGTCAGCATCATGCCGTGGATTTTGCTTTCGTCCTTAAGTCCGTAAATATCCGAAAGATTGGAGGGCAGGCAGCTGAAACCGGCGCCGTAGGCGGAAACAATCGCCATAACACCTGCCGCAACCAAGAATTTGACGCCCGACAAAATCAGCAGGCAGCCGATAATCGCCAGAACAAAAATTGCCGCATAAATGCGGATTCGGTGCCGCAAACGGTCGGAAAAAGCGGAAAACGCCAAACGTCCCGCACCGTTGAAAATACCTGTTAAACTGATTAAAATTGTGATAACGGCGGCGCTTATGGCATAATTACCGAAAATATCCGAAGCCAAAGGAATAACCGCCAAGCCGCAGTGGATAGAAATAAAGAAAATAAGCCAAATGGGAATGAAGTGAGGTTCTTTGATAATGCCTATGTAGGTGAATTTTTTGTAACGGAATTTAACCCTCGGTTTGTCGGTTTTGGCGGGAGTTTTGCTGTCAGCCGGCTTTTTAATCAGCAAAAAGCTCAAAAAT
>JAHZFN010000042.1:8020-8384 GCA_019421315.1 Peptococcaceae bacterium
AGCATGGCATTTGCCGCATCGGTTGCCGAACGCCAAGCTTTGATAACGGGAGCTGCAAGAGTTGCCGCCAAGCCGAAAAACGTTACCGCCAAGCCTGTGGAAAGCCCTTTGTTGTTGGGGTACCACTGCATGAGGGATTTAACGGGAGTCAGGTAGCCTGTTCCCAAACCGATACCCATGACAAAGCCGTAGCCCAAATACAAAACGAGCAGGCTGTTTATTTTAATGCCGATGCCGCCTATGATTAAGCCTGCGGTAAAGGTCAGACAGGATATTAACGATGATTTTTTTGTGTTGCGTTCCACCAGATTGCCGAAAAAGGCGGCGCTGGTACCCAGGAAGGAGATCGCCAGGCTGAAAGCAA
>JAHZFN010000042.1:8401-11220 GCA_019421315.1 Peptococcaceae bacterium
TCCGCCTTGCTGTAAGTCATTGCCGAAAGCAAAGCGCCTGACAAGGACGTGAAAGCGTAAACACTGCCGATGGAAAGGTTCAAAAGCAGTGCAGGCAAAAGACCGTGGAGCAAGCGTTGTTTATTCATAAAGCAAAACCTCTTTTAAATTATTATGTCATTTTTCGGAATACTGTTCTATCATACCATATATAGTGTTTGTTTGCAATATGAAACTATATGTTGTGTTTAATTTTTTGTTTTTTTTACGCATTTTTGTATTAACGGTGTATGTTTTTTCGCTGTTAATGAAATTTGAGGGACTTAGATGAAAAAAATATCATTCTTTGCTGCTTTTATTTCGTAATTTCAAATATTAAGAGCTTTGATATTCGTAATTTTGCTGTGCGGTTTAAATCAACAGTATGATTTAGCAAAATGGGAATTATGCCGTACTGCATTTTTATAATTTATAATATTGTTATAATTATGATAATAATAATTATGATAATATAATATTGCAAAAAAACATTAACAAAAAACCGACTGTGCAGTTTTGAAAATTGCAGTCGGTTTTTTTTGTTAATATTTTTTATTAAATTCAAAATTGTTTTAACAAGCGGCAGCCGGTTTGGCGCTGCTTTTATGATTTTACTCGTTGGGGTCGCCTGACGGCGGCTGTTCCGGTGTGGGTGCGGGATCGGGATCGGGAGTAGGTTCGCCGCCTGTGCCGCCGCTGTCATCAGGCTTATCGTTGTCGGTCGGTTCTTTAGTTGTATCCGTTTTTGTGTTGTCTGTTTTTTTTGTTTTGGTTGTTTTTTTTGTTTTGGTTCCTGAAGAGGACGTGTCGATTTTTTCATCGTAACCCGCAGGTCGTTCCCATTTTGATTCCGGAACGTTTTCCAAAGCCGTTGTTACAATCTGTTTCCAAACCAGAGCGGGGTATTGTCCGCCGTAAACATTGACCATATACTGCGGTTTGCCGCTGTCGCTGTAATCTCTGTCGTAGCCCATCCAAACAATGCCCACGATATCGGGGGTGTAGCCTGCCCACCAGGCGTCTTTGTTGCCTTTTTTGGTGCCGAAGGCTTCGGGCAGCTGAGTTGTGCCTGTTTTGCCTGCCGCAGCTCTGCCGATGTTGGCACGGGTACCTGTACCGCTTTTAATGGTTTCCTGAAGCATGGTGTTGATGGCGTAGGCTGTGCCTTCGTCCATGACCTTTGTCTTTTTAGGTTCGTATTCGTAAATAATTTTGCCTTTGCTGTCGCAGATTTTCAAAATAGATGTGGGTTCAATGTGATAACCGCCGTTGGCAAAGCAGGCATATGCCGTTGCCATGTTGAGGGGCGATACACCTTGGGTCAGACCGCCCAAAGCCAAAGAAAGGTTTTTGTCGGCTTCAACCAATGGAAGTCCGCAGTTTACGGCAAATTCCCATCCTTTGTCAACGCCGATTTCTGCCAACATTCTGACTGCCGCAACGTTGACAGAGTATTTCAAGGCGGTTGTCATGTTGATTTTGCCTCGATAGCTGCCGTCGTAGTTTTCCGGCTGATAGCCGCCGAATTCGTCCTTGTCTATGGGGGAGTCGTCGATGCGGTAACTGGGCGAAACCCCGCTTTCTATGGCAGGTCCGTAAACAGATATTGGCTTGATGATGGAGCCCGACTGCCGTTTCATATCGCTGGCTCGGTTTAAGCCGAAGCGGGTGTCATATTCTCTGCCGCCGATCATAGCCAAAATTTCGCCTGTTTCAGGCTCCAGAAAAACGGCAGCGCTTTCCAGCTTGTCTTCACCTGTTCCTTTGGGGAAGTTGGCGTCGTTGGCGTAGGTTTCTTCCAGCTTGCCTTGGGTTTTGCTGTCGGTTGTGGTGTAGATATGATAACCCCCAGTGTAAAGGGTGCTGCGTTCATATCCCAATTCTTCCAAAATGTCGCCCGCCTCGGTGATGGCATAGTCGATCATGTCGGAATAATCGCCAGTTGTTGTGATTTCCTGCAAATCCAAAACAATTTCTTGCTGCTTGGTTTGGTCTGCCTCGGCTTGGCTGATGCTGCCTTTTTCCGCCATATTATTCAGAACCTTGTTGCGGACTCTGGTGGCCTTTTCCATATCGTTTTCAGGCGAATAATTGTTGGGAGAAGGCAGCATACCCACAAGCAGCGCACATTCGCCCAGGGAAAGCTCGGAAATATCTTTGTTAAAATAATATTGGGCGGCAGCTCCGAAGCCGTAGATGTTTTTGCCCAAAAAAACTTCATTGATATAATAGGTAATAATTTCGTCTTTGGTATATCTTTTTTCAATTTGCAAAGCCAGCAAAGCTTCCTGGATTTTGCGATCCAGCTTCTTTTCCTGATTTTCCAAAATGGCGTTTCTGGCAAGCTGCATTGTGATGGTGGATCCGCCCTGGCTGGCGCCGCCTTTTCGTATGTCTGCAAACAAAGCGCCGAAAATGCGGATAACGTCAACGCCGTGGTGCTTGTAAAAACGGGCGTCCTCCGTTGAAACGATGGCGTTGATCAGATTATCGGGAATTTCGGCAAATTCCGCTTCGTCGGTTAAGTTGCCGTCCTTCAAATCCACAACCCAGTTTTCGTCTCTGTCGTACATATGGCTGTAACCGCTGAAACCGATTTCCGTCCACTGCGGCAGCTCGTAAAGGTTTTTGACAACCTTGTAGCCCAGGAACATGACGACTATTAAAAGCAAAATCATGAACACCATCAAAATCATGGTGGCAAGATTGCCTTTGTTCAGCTTTTTCTTTTTGTAGGTAACGGTTCCGTCTTTGTTGGTGTATGCGGTTATTTTTTTGTTTTTTCTCATCGCGCCACTACC
>JAHZFN010000043.1:0-2941 GCA_019421315.1 Peptococcaceae bacterium
AACCGCATGATCAAAGCCATGAAAGCCGATTTTGAAAACCGCTTTGCCAATGAGCTGAAAGAGGGCAAAATTAATTTGGCGGCTGCCTACACGGGCCATTTTGCGGAAGCCGCAGAATGGAAAGCCGAACTGGAAAAGCACTTCCCCGATATGGAAATCAATATTGAACCGCTGTCTTTGAGCGTTTCCTGCCATATCGGTCCGGGCGCTTTGGCGGTTGCCTGCTCTCATAAATACAAAAAATGATTACATAATTTTATAAAAAACAGGTCTGCAAGGCAGACCTGTTTTGCTTTGAAATCTATTGATTAATGCTATTGCTTGCTCTGCCGATTTCCTGTGGCTCGACGTAAAGAGTTTTCTGCTGAAAATAAATTACCATGCCGGGTTTGGCGCCGTTCGGTTTTTTGACCTGGGAAACGAAGGTGTAGTCAACAGGAACCCCGGCGCTTAAACGAGCCTTGCTGTGATACGCCGCCAACTGTGCCGCCTCCAAAAGGGCGACGTCGCTGATGGGCTTGTCAGGCTGTTTTTTGATGATTACATGGCTGCCCGGAATTTTTTGCGTGTGCAGCCAAATATCGCTTTTGCGGGCAATTTTCAGTGTCAGCTTGTCGTTTTGTTTGTTGTTTCTGCCCACCAAAATTGTGTGTCCGTCCGAAGACGTGTATTCTCTGGGCGGCAGTTCATCGGTTTGGTTTTTCTTTTGCTTTTGCTTTTTGTCGGTTTTGGCTTTCAAGTAACCGCTTTCTGAAAGTTCATTTCTGATTTCTGCCAAATCCTGCAAATTGACGGCGTTTTCCAGCTCCAAGAGCAGGCTTTCCACATACTCCAACTCAGCCTTGTTTTCCCGCAGATGACCTTCAATTTGGTGTTGAGAATTTTTCGCTTTGTTGAATTTGTGATAATAACGTTTGATATTTTCCATCGGCGGCAGTTCGGGCTTCAGAGGTATTTTGACCGGCTTTTGTTCGCCGTAAAAACTGTTTAAGGTGATTTCTTTCATGCCTTTTTCCAGCATATACAGATAGGTTGTCAGCAAATCGCCCATTTCCTTAAAACGTTCCGCATTGACGGTTGAAGTGTAATCGGCTTCCTGCAAAGCAATTTTTTTTGTGAGACGCTGTTCTTCTTTTTTGACTGTTTTCAAAAGCTCTCGGTGTTTGCCTTGAAACGAACCCTGCTCATGAATGATTTTATAATAAAAATCCAGCATTTCGGAAATATCGTCTTGCGGTATTTGCTGTTCGGGAGGAATTGAAGTCAAATGGATTGGGTAATAATCATAATATTGAAAGTCGTTTTTCAAAAGAACGGGATGAAAATCGCCGCTTTCTTTAATGCCTTCGATTTGCTGAATTGCCTGCCAAAGCCTGCCGTATTCATATTCCCCGAAGGTATCGGCGTTTTGGTTTGTTAAATTTGCCAACTCGATGATTTCTTCTGCCAGGAAAGGTGAAATGCCGTTGATTTTTTGGTAGAGAATTTTTTCTGTTTTTTCTCTGCCGTCGGCAATTTCGTTCATGATAATTTCGGTCAGCCTGTCGTAAGTTAAATCGGCAAGTTCGATTTTGTCCGTGGCGGGCGGTGCAATGTACGGATAGCCCGGCAGAACCTCACGGTGTCGGGATACGCTGTGGGAATAACGGCGGATACCATCGAAAATTTTGTCGTTTTGGGGGTCTGTCAGAATAAGATTGCTGTGCTTGCTCATAATCTCCAAAATCAAACGGCGCCGCACAGGGTCGCCGATTTCATCGGTTCCGTCAAAATCCAGATGAACTATGCGTTCGCTGCCCACCTGAGTTATGGCGGTTATGCGGCTGTTTTCCAGATGTTTGCGCAGAACCATGCAGAACATGGGCGGCGCAGCGGGGTTTTCGGGATTTTCGTTTGTCAGATGTATTCTGCCGTATACGGGATGGGCGGAAAGCAAAAGCTTCATATTTTTACCGTTGCCGTAAATTTTTAAAATAATGGTATATTTGTCAGGCTGCTGAACCTTCATCACTTTGGCGCCGATAATATCCTTTGCCAAAGACTGCACGGCGCTTTGCATACATAAGCTGTCAAAAGCCATTTTTTTCACCTGCTTTTTGTAAAAATTGTCATAATAATATAATTCTAGCTTATTTTCGGTTTTAATACAAGCGGCAGTCAAAAATATCAGGAATTTTTGCAAAAAAATCAGCGATTTAGCAGGAAAAAAGGATGATTTGTGGAAATATTGATAAGTTAAGCATTTTTTATGTTTTTACAGCTTAACAGCTTTTAACAGGTTTTTCGTTGGGAGGGATTATTTTGGTTAAAAGTATGACAGGATTTGGCAGAGGAGAAGCTTCCTCTGTTGATTATAAAATTACCATCGAAGCAAAATCCGTTAACAATCGTTATTTGGAGGTTATTCCCAGAATGCCCAGGCAGATTATTGCCTTGGAGGAACCTGTGAAAAAATTTGTTAACGGTTATGTTCAAAGGGGCAGAGTTGATGTATTCATAACTCTGGAAGAAACCGAAAACCGCCAGAAAACTTTGAAAACCGACAAGGAGTTGGCTTTGGCATACTGCAAAAGTATGCGGGAAATTGCCGAGCTTTGCAATATTCCCGGTGAAATTACCATGGATAATATGGTTCGTATGCAGGGTATTTTCACAATGGAAAAAACCGATGACGATTTGGAGGTTATTTGGAGTTTGATGCGGGAAGCCTTGGCGGGCGCTATGACCCATCTGGTGGAAATGCGCCAAACCGAAGGCGGTAAATTGGCTGCGGATTTGCTGAAACGCCGCGACACCGTGGTTGATTTTGTTAAAGAAATCGACGCCAGAGCGCCGCAGGTTGTTTCCGAATATAAAGAAAAGCTGCAGACAAGAGTTGAAGAATTGCTTGAAGACAAGGCTCTTTTGGACGATGCAAAATTTGCCAACGAGGTTGCTTATT
>JAHZFN010000043.1:2983-4221 GCA_019421315.1 Peptococcaceae bacterium
GACCGTGCGTCCATAACGGAGGAATTGATTCGTTTGGACAGCCACCTTTCCCAGTTGAAAGATCTGCTTTCCTGCAATGATGTGGTAGGCAGAAAGCTGGATTTTTTGATGCAGGAGCTGAACCGAGAAATCAACACCATAGGCTCCAAGGCAAACGATTTGCAAATCAGCCGTTTTGTAATCGAGGTTAAAAGCGAACTGGAAAAAATCAGGGAACAGGTGCAGAACATTGAGTAGTATATGAGGTTACGGTGTGGTTTTATAAACTTTCGGCAGTTTATCAGAGTTGATAAAATTCGGTGTGCTTTTGTTTGCCTTGAAGCTAAAATTGCAAATTCTGCGTTGTGTTGTTTGCATAGAGATAGGGTAGAAAAATACAGCTGAAAAATCTAATATAAAAAATAAAACAGCGAATAAATGTATACCGAAAACTAAAAAAAACAAAATTATACGGAGGAGATATTAAAAATGGCAATTCCTAATTTATCACAAGAAGAAAGAGCAAAGGCTTTGGCAAAAGCTCAGCAGATGAGAAGCAAAAGAACAGAACTGCGCAACCGCCTGAAATCCGGTGAAATCACAGTTGAAGACGTTCTCAAGGATATTGATAACGAAGTTGTAAGCAGAATGCGTGTTAAGTACCTGTTGGAATCTCTGCCGCAAGTCGGCAAGGTTACCGCAGTTAAAATCATGGAAGAAGTGGGAATCGACGAAGCCCGCCGTGTGCAGGGTTTGGGAACCCGTCAAATGACAGGTCTGCTTGAAAGACTGAAAAAATAATTAAGAAATAAATAATTAAGAAATAAGTATAAATGAATAATAAAGAGGTTTGTTATGGCTGTTAATTTAATTAATATCGGTTTTGGCAACATTGTTTCCGCCAATCGTGTTGTTGCCATAGTCAGCCCCGAATCGGCACCTATCAAAAGGATTATTCAGGATGCCAGAGACAAGGGCTTTTTGGTTGACGCCACCTATGGCAGAAGAACCAGGGCTGTGATTATTACAGACAGCGGACACGTTGTGTTATCGGCGGTGCAGCCGGAAACCGTGGCTCATCGTTTCATTCATTTCAAAGACGATTTGAACGGCGCCGATGATCCGGAGGATTGATGTTATGTCAAAGAAAAGAGGTTGTTTGGTTGTTGTTTCGGGACCCTCCGGTGTTGGTAAGGGAACCGTTTGCAAAAGCCTTTTGGAAGATGAAAATTTTAAGTTTTCCGTTTCCGCCACAACCA
>JAHZFN010000044.1:0-1279 GCA_019421315.1 Peptococcaceae bacterium
AAAGCGGCAACCGTTACCTGGAGCCCCTTTTTAAAAACCAAGAGGAATATGACGCTTTTGTGGAGCGCCATAATCAGGATAATGTGGAAATCTGCAATATGGCGGAATATGCGGGCAACGCCTATTTGGGAATTGACGTGGGCAGTACCACCAGCAAAATTGCCCTTTTAAACGAAGAAAACAAGCTGTTGTACAGTTTTTACGCAAGCAACAAGGGTAACCCCTTGGGTGTTATGAAAAAACAGCTGGAGAGCATTTTGGAGCTTTGCGGTGACAGAATTAAAATTGTGTCGGCGGCAGTTACGGGCTACGGCGAAGAGTTGATTAAAAACGCTTTCAATGTTGATTACGGCGTTGTGGAAACCGTGGCGCATTTTTCGGCGGCTCGCTTCTTTAATCCTGACGTGGATTATATTATCGACATCGGCGGTCAGGATATGAAGTGCTTCAAAATCCGCAACAATACCATTGACAGCATTGTTTTGAACGAAGCCTGTTCGTCGGGCTGCGGTTCCTTTGTGCAGAGCTTTGCCCAGGCGATGGGGTATGATTTGCCCTCCTTTACCAAGCTGGGTATTTTCGCCAAACACCCCGTGGATTTGGGTTCCCGCTGTACGGTATTTATGAATTCTTCCGTTAAGCAGGCTCAGCGGGACGGTGCGGAAATCGGCGACGTTTCGGCAGGTCTTGCCATCAGCGTTATCAAAAACGCCATTTATAAGGTTTTGCGTGTCAACGACCCGTCGGAGCTGGGCAAAAACATTGTTGTGCAGGGCGGAACTTTTTTGAACGACGCCATTTTGCGCAGCTTTGAAAGGGAACTGGGCATTGACGTTATCCGACCGGGCATTGCGGGTTTGATGGGCGCTTTCGGTGCCGCCTTGTACAGCCGAGCTCAGCATGAAAAGCGCGGCAAAACAGCAAGCTCTCTTTTGAGTTTGCAGGAAATCAAGGATTTTAAACATCAGTCCAAAGCGGTTGTCTGCGGCGGCTGTACCAATAAATGCAATTTGACGGTGAACACCTTCCCCAACGGCGTTAAGTATATTTCGGGCAACAAATGCGAAAGGGGCGTCGGAGCCAAGGCGAACGGTCTGCCCAACGTTTTCGATTATGTTGTCGGCAAGGTGCGGGATTTGATGAGCGAAGCCGACAAACGGCGGGAAGCCGAACCGAATAAACCTGTGGTTGGTATCCCCGTGGTTTTGAATATGTGGGAAAATCTGCCGTATTGGGACGCTTTTTTCAGGAGTATCGGCTGTAACATTTTGTATTCGGG
>JAHZFN010000044.1:1289-2334 GCA_019421315.1 Peptococcaceae bacterium
CGAATCCAGCCGCAAGCTGTACGGCGAGGGTCAGTTTACAATTCCTTCGGATACTGTCTGCTACCCTGCAAAATTGGTGCATGGGCATATCAACCGCCTGATAGAACGCAAGGATGAGCTTAAATGCATTTTTTATCCCTGCATGACCTATAATTTTGATGAAAAACGGGGCGATAATCATTACAACTGTCCTGTTGTTGCCTATTACCCCGAACTTTTGGCTTCCAACATTGCGGCTTTAAGCGATATGGAATATCTGTATCCTTATATCAGCCTGAATGATGACGAACTTTTTGTGGAGAAAACGGCAAAATTTTGGAAAAAGCATTTCGGCGTTGGTAAAAAACAGGTGAAAAATGCCGTTGCGGCGGCAAAAGAAGCCTATGCCGATTGGAAAAAAGACATCAAGGATTACGGTATGCAGGCTCTGGATTTTGCCGAAAAGAACAACAAAAAGGCTGTCGTTTTGGCAGGACGGCCCTATCATGTTGACCGTGAAGTGAACCACAGCATAGATAAACTTTTCAATTCTCTGGGCTTTGTGGTGGTGGAAGAACGGGCGGTTTCCGATATTTTGGAACCCCAGAAAGTCAACGTTCTCAACCAATGGACTTACCACGCCAGAATGTATAATGCGGCGCGCTATGTTTGCAGCCGCGAAAACACGGAGCTGGTGCAGCTGGTTTCTTTCGGCTGCGGTCTGGATGCCGTAACAACGGACGAGGTAAAGGATATTCTGGAGCGAAACGGCAAAATTTACACTCAGCTGAAAATTGACGAGATTAACAATTTGGCGGCTGTGAAAATCCGAGCCAGAAGCCTGCTTGCCGCCATGGAGGAACGGGAACAGATATAAAAGCTTCTCCGTTTGCTTTGACTGCGGCAGGTTAAAAATATATAAAATTAAATTTTCGCAGAAAACAACGGAGATTATCATAAAACATAAACAAGGGAGGTGCATTATGCGGGAAATTAAAGAGCATAAGGTTGCAAGGCCGCTTTTTACCAAAGATATGATTAAAGACTACACCATTTTGGTTCCCCA
>JAHZFN010000044.1:2378-11807 GCA_019421315.1 Peptococcaceae bacterium
GAGGGCTTGAAAAACGTTCATAATGATACCTGTTATCCCGCTTTGCTGGTTATCGGTCAGATGATGGATGCCCTGAAAAGCGGAAAATACGATATACACAAGGTGGCGCTGCTGATTACGCAGACGGGCGGCGGCTGCCGAGCCTCCAACTATGCCTATCTTTTGCGCAAGGCTTTGGAGAAAAACGGCATGGATTTTATTCCTGTCATAACTTTGAATATTAACAGCATGGAAACCCACCCCGGTTTTGAATTTACCAAGGAAATTATTCTGAAAGCCATCATTTGCTGCATTTACGGCGATTTGATGATGGGGCTTAAAAACCAGTGCCTGCCCTACGAGGTAAATCCCGGCGAAACCATGCGGGTTATTGATAATTTAACCCATAAGCTGGCGGAAACCTTCAAAACCAAGGAATACAAGCGGCTGAAAAAAAATATCGACATGATTGTCAAGGATATGAATTCCGTCGAGCGCAAGATCACCGATAAAATCAAGGTGGGCATTGTGGGCGAAATTTACGTTAAATATGCTCCTTTGGGCAATAATCACCTGGAAGAGTATCTGCTGAGCGAGGGCGCCGAGCCTGTTTTAACGGGTGTTCTGGACTTTTTGCTGTACGGCTTTACCAACAACTTGGTGGACGCCAAGCTCTACATAAAAGGCGATTTGAAAACCAAGGTTATTGACGTTATCTGCAAATATATTATGCATTTGCAGAACAAGATGACGGCGAGCATTAAAAAACACAGCAATTTCCGTCCTCTTTCCACCTTTGCCGGTGTGCAGGAAGCCGCACGGGGCATTATCAGCGACGGCGTGAAGATGGGCGAGGGCTGGCTTTTGACAGGTGAAATGGTGGAATTTATTCAGCACGGCATTAACAATATCATTACCACACAGCCCTTTGGCTGTCTGCCCAACCATATTGTTGCCAAGGGCATGATCAGGAACATCAAAAACAAGTATCCGGACGCCAACATCGTAGCCATCGACTACGACCCCGGCGCCACCAGAACCAATCACGAAAACCGCATTAAGCTGATGTTGGCAAATGCGGCGGCACACAAGAAAAACAACGGTTCCAAAGCCGACAAAATTGTTCTTGTGGACGGCAAACCCCAAACCGCCGAAAGCAACCCCGCATAGAGGCACAAATCGGCTTGCGATTTTTTAGTAAAACCAAAACGGCAGACATTGCAAAATGTCTGCCGTTTTTTTGCGCCGCTATGTTTGAGATAAACGGCAGTTTTCCTATTGAACGTTATAAATTCCGCCTGCCGCCGAACCCGCCTTATATTGGGAAATTGCCGCTAAGACTTGCATTTTTGATATTATAATAGTAAAATATACTTTATAATACCGTATTTGCTTGTAAGCTGGGATGTTTAAAGTTGCGGTAAATAATAGAATTTTATACAAAAGTTAAAAAGCGGTTTATATCGGTTTAATATTTGCACCGTATAATAATCGTATAATAAAAGCAGATTGGTTTTTCTGCGGCAATTGAGTAAATTGATATTAAACAGCGATATTAAACAGTAAGTTATTAAAAAAATCATTAAAAGAAAGATAGTGAATAAAAAAGGTTAGGTATAGAAGATGAAAATTAAAACTTTGAGAGAGCGGCAGCGGCAAAAAGCCGCCAGAGCCGAACGCCGCCTGGAAAGACAAAGAGAAAAGGAAGCAAGACATAACTGGGACAGCGGCTACGAACCCGAAGAAGGCGATATTGCCGACGGTGAGGCGGATAATGCCGAAAGCGAAGCGGCGGCAGAACCGCAGCCGCAGAAAACCCTCGAACAGGTTGAAGAACATTTGAAGCTGGATGAAACCATTGCCGCAATGGAAAACATTGCGGAAAAATTCGGTTTGCAGCCCGAAGTCGCAGAACCTTCTGCCGAAGATGAAGAAAACACGGCGGCGGAAAATGATGCTGAACAGTCGGCGGAGGATAATATAGTTGAACTTTCGGCTTTCGACCATTTTCGCAAAAGCCGCCAAAAGGACGGTTATCAAAGCCGAGATAACGGCAAATTGTTCAAATACAATAATTTAAGTCTGATACTGCGGTTTGTGATTTTTGTAATTCTTTTGGTTGTTGCCATAACCAAACATGATGCTTTGGTGGCGGCTGTTTACGCCAGACCGTGGATCGGCTTTAACTGGCTGTTGGTTTTGTGGATTGTGGCTTTGCTGGCTGTTTTGTCTCGCTTTGTGCCCGGTTTGGTGAAAAATCCCGGCTGTCAAAAGCAGTTTATGCGGAATTTTGTGCCCGCTCCCAATTTTGACGAAGCCAATATGCAGATTAAAAAGACCATTAAACACGCCAACCGAGGCGCTTGGAAAGTGGCGGGGGTTTGGGTTTTGCTGAACGCCGTTTTTGCCGCTTTGTACATAAGCGGCGTTGTGGACGAGGCGTTTATGATTTTGCTTTCTGTTGTTTACTCTGTGGGCGATGTAATCTGCGTTTTGTATTACTGCCCGTTTAGGCATTTGCTGATGAAAAACCGCTGCTGCATGACCTGCCGTATTTATAACTGGGATTATCTGATGATGTTCACACCGCTGATTTTCATCAAATCCTGGTTTACATGGAGCTTGGTGGCTGTGGCTTTGATTCTGTTTATTCGCTGGGAATATGTTTACAATCGCCATCCCGAATGGTTCTTTGGAGCAACCAATTCCCGCCTGCGCTGTGTCAACTGCGATTCCAAGCTTTGCCGCGCCAAATATCCCGCAACCCCAACTGCCAAAAAGCTTTTTGACAGAGAAAAATAAAAAAATTAATATTGTTTTCAAAACGAAATATTATAAAATGCCGTTCATTGTTTTTGCAGTGAACGGCTGTTTTGTTTGTCGAATATTTTGCAAACCAAGGTATAAAATCACAGTTTTGACAAACACTAACAACATCAAACGGACTGCCTGTTTAATAATGGGTTTGGAAATAAATCAAAGAAAACTGATATAAGGAGAAAAACGTTTATGAAAGCAACCGGAATTGTAAGAAGAATAGACGATCTCGGCAGAGTTGTAATTCCCAAGGAAATCCGCCGCACCATGCGTATCAGAGAGGGTGAGCCTTTGGAAATTTTTGTCGACAAAGACGGCGAGGTTATTTTAAAAAAATATTCCCCCATGAGCGAACTGGGTGATTTTTCCAAGGAATATGCCGAAGCGATGAATCAGACTATTGGGCACGTTGTCTGCATTTCCGACCGAGATGTGATGATTGCCGTCAGCGGCGGCCTGAAAAAAGAGTTGATGGGAAAATCTGTCGGGGATGACATTGAACAAGCTATGGAAAACCGCAAAGCTTTGGGCAGCAACCGCCATGTTCTTGTTAAAGACCAAAACAGCGAAGCGATGGGCGACAGCATTATCGCCCCCATTGTTTCCCAGGGTGACCCCATCGGCTCTGTGGTTATCTGCGCCAAGGACAGTGCTGATAAGCTGGGCGAGGTGGAACAAAAGCTGGCGGAAACCGCAGCTAATTTTTTGGCAAAGCAAATGGAGCAGTAACAACAAAATCCTGAGATTTAATAAAAAAGCATTGCGAGCATATCGCCTGTTACGGCGGCTGCGGCAATGCTTTTTTTGCGGTTAAAACAGACTGTCAAAAAAATCAACAATAAATTTAAAAAAATGCAATAAATTTAAAAATGAAAAAAAACTGTTGACAAAATGGGCGTATTAATGTATTATTGTATTAAGCCCTTGGTACAATAATACAACAGTACAATTCAAAATGATTTTTGTGTGTTAGTGTATATTTGAATTGAGCCGCAAGCCTGCAATAATTTTGCAGATGTGTATAGTTGTGTGAGTAAAAATTTTTAAACTTTTTAAACCGTATTATTGTGAAAGTGCAGAGAAACGGAAAATTATGGCGTATGCAGAAAAAAGAAAGGCGAGGTTGTTTTGGTATGGAATATTGAATCCGACAGGCCTGTTTATGTGCAGCTGGTTGAGCAGATAAAAAGGAAGATTATTGCCGGTGAATATAAACCCGGCGATAAAATGCCGTCTGTCCGCGAATTGGCGGCGGAGGCTGCCGTTAATCCCAACACAATGCAAAAGGCTTTGGCAGAGCTGGAAAGGATAGGTCTTATGTACAGTCAGAGAACAAGCGGCAGATTTATTACCGACGATGAGAATTTAATCGGTAAGCTGAAGAAAGAAGTCGCCTTGGAACAAATTGATACCTTTATCGGCAATATGGCGGCGATGGGTATTGACAAAAAGGAAATTTTGGAGCTTTTTAAAGCCAGAATAGAACAGATAGAGCTGAAGCAGACAAAAATGAAATAAACAGACGAATAAGAGGAGATGTAGTGTTATGGTTGAAAAGAAATTTATTCTTGAATGTCGGGGATTAAAAAAGTTTTACGGCAACGCCTGTGCGCTGAAGTATATTGATCTCAGCCTGGAAAAAGGCAAAATTATCGGTTTGCTGGGACCCAACGGCAGCGGCAAAACCACGCTGATTAAGCTTGCCAACGGTTTGCTGACACCGAGCGAGGGCAAAATTTTGGTGGACGGCATGGAGCCGGGGGTTGAAACCAAAAAGATAGTTTCGTATCTGCCCGATAAAAATCATTTGAACAACTGGATGAAAGTTTGTGATTTGGTTGAGTTTTTCAATGATATGTACGAAAATTTCAACAAAGAAAAAGCCTTGGCTATGCTGCAAAAATTAAATATCGCCTTGGACGCCAGACTGAAAACACTTTCCAAAGGCAACAAGGAAAAGGTGCAGCTGATTCTTGTGATGAGCCGCAACGCCGACCTTTATATTTTGGATGAACCAATTGCCGGTGTTGACCCTGCGGCACGGGATTATGTGCTCAGTACCATTATCAACAATTACAACACGGAAGGCACAATTTTGATTGCAACGCATTTAATTGCCGATATTGAAAATATTTTGGACGAAGTTATTTTCATCAGTCAGGGCGAAATCGTTTTGCAGTCCACAGTTGACGAAATCAGAGAAGAAATCCGTTGACGGATTGTTCAGGGAGGTATTCAAATGTTAGGAAAACTTATTAAATACGAATTTAGGGCAACCTCCAGAATTTTTTTGCCGATGATTGCGGCTTTGCTGATAATTGCCGTTGTCAATGCGTTTTGTTATCCCTTTGGCGGTAATTACCAGCTGCCCAAGCTCATTGCCATGTTTTTGTATGTGGCAGCCATTGTCAGCGTGGCTGTTTTGGCGCTGCTTGTAACCATCAGGCGTTTTTATTGCAGTCTGCTGTCAGACGAGGGTTATTTGATGATGACACTGCCCGCTTCTGCCGACGCTCATATCTGGAGCAAAGCTATTACCGCCGTCGTTTGGGTTGCGGCAAGTTTCCTTGTCAGCCTTTTTTCCATGTTCATCATCTTTTTGAACGTCTCCGACTTAAGTTCGCTTGTTTTGGAAATTTCCGACGGTATCAGTGAAATAAGCGGCGTTATGGGTATCCACGTTTGGCTTTTGGCGGCTTTGTGGCTTGTGATTCTGATTGTTGATTTGTTCAGTCAGCTGATGGTGATTTATATGTGCATAACCATCGGACATCAAATGCCCAAGCACCCAATCGTCGGCGGCGTCGGCGCTTATATAGGCTATGCTGTGCTTTGCCAGATTATCGGCAGCGGCTTTATGTATTTTTCTTATCATGTGGGCTTGGCGGAATGGTTTTCCTCTCTAGGCGGCATGGAGGCAGGATATATTTTCTCTTTCGCCTGTTTGAGCATTGTAGCTGTTGTTTTGGCGGTAACCTACCTTGTAACCCGCCGCTTGCTGAAATATCACTTGAATTTGGAATAAATTCAAAATAACCGAAAATCAAATGAAAAAATAACTTAAATATTACCATTACCCCGAAAAACCGCTTTTTTGATTTTGCAGGAAAGCGGTTTTTTTATTATATGAATTATATATGAATTGTCGGGAGTATTGAATGATTTCATAATTTGGCACATTTTTATAAAAGAAATATTTAATAATTTCATAGTTTGATGATTATTATAAAAAAATATTATCAAAGCGATTTTTGTCTGGAAATCGGCATTTTTTTGTAGTATGATAATTCTAAGAATTATTTATATCTTGCATGAGATTGATTTGGAGGGTTGGCACTGTGAAAGTGAAAGAAGTTTTGGTTCCGGAAAGAATTGACGATGCTTACAATATACTGCGGTCGGATGAGCAAAGCATGATTGTGGAGGGCAACACCTGGCTGCAGCATATGGACTCGAAAGAAGAGCACACCTTGATTGACATTAAAAAGCTGGATTTGAACTATATCCATTCCACAACTTTTACCATTCAGGTCGGTGCGGGAACACCTCTTGGTGCGGTTGCGGATTGTGATTTGCTGGATGTGTTCAACAACGGCATTTTTGCCAATGCGCTGAAGGACTGCGGCAGTGAAGAATTTAGGAGCAAGGCAACGGTAGGCGGAAATTTGTGCCTGCGTTACGGTTATTCCGATTTAATTCCCGCTTTATTGGTAACTGATCCCATGGTTTTGCATTACGGCTATGAAAAAGAAGCCTTGGAGGATATTCACCATGAGCATTTGTCTTACATCCAGCTTGTTGATTATTTGCAGATGGAGCCTCTGAGGGACATTATGACGGAAATTGTCATTCCCAAAACCATGAACAGCAATTTCGTTAAAAGAAAAGACCCCAAAACGGGGCGCACAATGCTTAATGTTGCCGTTGCAAGATACGGCAGTCAGCTGCGTGTTGCCATTGGCGGCAGGCCTTATGTGGCAAAATTATGGCGGGGCAATGACAAAACTCCCATTGAAGATATTGTTGCAAGCTTTGATTTTGGTGATGATGATATGCTTTCTGCCGATGAACGCAAAAAATTGGCAGAAGAAATGATTTTGGAAGCTTACGAAGTAATAGATTTTCGTTAATAAATTAAAAGTAATTAAATATATTTGAATTATGCAGATATTGCGGCAGAAATGCTGTGATATCTGTTTTTTTATGATTGGAGTCGCGGCTATAAAAATTGTTTATAATTATAATAATATTTTGTTTGTTTTTTAGGGCGGCGCAAGCCTTATATTGTATTTCCGCTCAGATAATTGTTTGCGAATTTTTATCTTTTGTACGTACGCAATGCTTGGCTTTAATTTATAAATGTTTGTTTTTAAGTCTATCGCTAAAACTTATAATACCTGTTAAAATGTATAATATTTTGTTTTTGGACTATATATTATTATAAAATAGGATAATATAATTAATTGACATTTCCGCACATTATCGTTATACTTTGGTTTGTATAACGAGTCGAAGTCATTTGTAGCTACACGACTGATAGGACCGAATTTTTGTATTTTTATATTATTTCAGGAGGAAACGACATGAAAAATTTCGCTTATGTCAATGCCCCTTCCAAGGACTCTGCCCTTGAAGCAATGGCGAAACATGAGGATTATTTGATTATTGCCGGCGGCACAAACGTTATGCCAAACATTTACGGCCGCAAGGTTAATGACAGAACTCTTGTTGATATTCGCGGTGCTGTTGAATTGAGAGGTATTGTTGATAACGGTGACACAATCACCATCGGTGCTTTGACAACAATTAATGATTTGGCCGCTTCTGATTTGATCGAAAAAGAGGCTCATTGTCTGTGGCAGGCTGCAAATTCCTTTGCCGACCCCACAACCAGAAACAGCGCAACCATCGGCGGCAATATGGCAAGTGCTTCTCCCGGCGGCGACACTCTGCCTTCTCTTTTGGTTCTGGACGCTGTTGCAACCATTGAAAAAATGGGTGCCGAAAAAAGAGAAATGCCTGTAAACGAACTGTTTGCGGGTCCAAATAAAAACAGTTTGGCGGCAGGTGAGCTTATCACTGCCGTAACTGTTAAAAAAACTGCAAACACCTGCTTTATTAAGCTTGGTTTGAGAAATTCCATGGCAATTTCCGTTGCCAGTGTTGCCGTTGCGGTTGAAAAAGACAACTGCGGCTGCTGTGTTAAAGACGCCCGTGTTGCAATGGGTTCTGTTGCTCCGACACCGGTTCGCTGCAAAAATGCCGAAAAAGCTATCTTGAATGCAAACAAAGCCGATGTTTCCAAAGCTTTGATTGGTGCTCTTGCCAAAGACATCAAGCCTATTGATGACTTCCGTGCAACAGGTCAATATCGTGAAACAGTTGCTCCCCGTTTGGTGGCAAAAGCTTTGAAATCCGCCTTAGGCTGTCAGGGAGGTGCCAGATAATGTCCGAAAAAATTAATGTTAGTTTTGTTTTGAACGGCAAGCCCGTTACTTTTGAAACAGAAGCTCATGTCAGCCTTTTGCGTATGCTCCGCAACAACCTGCAATGGGATGTAAAATGCGGCTGTGAAGAGGGCGACTGCGGCACCTGCACCGTTTTGGTGGACGGCGAAACCAGAAAATCCTGCATCACACTGGCTGCTCAGGTTGCGGGCAAAAGCGTTACCACAGTTAAAGGTATCACCTACAACAACGAAGATGTTACAGGTCAAATGCTGCAAAGAGCCTTTGTTGAATGCGGTTCCATCCAGTGCGGTTTCTGCACTCCGGGTATGGTTATGGCATCCAAGGAATACATCGACAACGGCGGCATTGCCGACCGTGAAGCTATCAAAAAAGCTCTCTCAGGCAACCTTTGCCGCTGCACAGGCTATGTTAAAATTATCGACGCTGTTTACAGGGTTGCAAAAGATCTTGGAAGGGAGGTTCGCTAAATGGCTAATTTTAAATTAATCGGTAATAAAGTGAACCGTCATGACGCATGGGCAAAGGTTAGAGGCAAACAGGCATATTCCGATGACTTCGAAATGCCCGGTATGATATACGGCAAGGTTGTAAGAAGTGCTCATGCTGCGGCTATCATTAAATCTATTGACGTTGAAGAAGCCAGAAATTATCCGGGTGTTCACTGTGTTCTCACAGCAAAAGACCTTATGGGTAACACCGACATTACAAAATTCGGTCAGATGCGTGATGTCGGCGGCGGCTTTGAAGGCTTATATAAAGTTTTGGCAGACGGCAAAATCCGTTACAAATACGAACCTATTGCTTTGATTGCTGCCGATACTGAAGAAATTTGTTATGAAGCCGAACAATTAATCAAGGTTGATTATGATGTTCAGGAGGGTGTTTTCTATCCTCAAGATTCTCTTAAAGAGGGCGCTTACAAGGTTTCCGGCGACGGCGAAGAAAACCTTGTTATGACATCTGGTGTTCATCGCGGCGATATCGAAAAAGGCTTTGCGGAAGCTGATGTTATCATTGAAAACGACTACCACATTCCTCATGTTGACCATGCTTATCTGGAAACAGAGGGCGGCGTTGCTTGGATTGACGAAAATGATGTTGTAACAATGCGTGTCGGCACTCAGGTGCTGGAGCACTGCCGTACAATCGCCAAAATCATGGG
>JAHZFN010000044.1:11817-21127 GCA_019421315.1 Peptococcaceae bacterium
GTCTGCCTCACAGCAAGGTTCGCAATATGTCAGTTTTGATGGGCGGTGGCTTCGGCGGCAAAGAAGAAATCACCGTTGAAACATATCTCTGTATGCTGGCTTGGTACACAGGCAAACCCGTTAAAATGGTTTGGTCCCGTCAGGAATCCTTGGAAGCACACTGCAAACGCCATGCCGAATGGATGCATTATAAAACAGGCTTCAAAAAAGACGGCACAATCGTTGCTCAGCAGGTTGACATCGTAATGGACGCAGGCGGTTATGTATATCTGACTCCTTGGGTTCAGATGTATTCCACAATCAACGCTCCGGGCTGTTACAGAATTCCCAATGTTGATGTAAAGGTTCGTTCCGCTTTGACCAACAACATGATCACCTCCGCTTACCGCGGTTTCGGTGCGGTTCAGGTAAACATGGCTTATGAACAGCAAATGGACGCAGCGGCTGTTGAATTGGGTATCGACCCTGTAACAATCCGCCACATCAACTGCCTGCATAATGGTGATGAATTTGCCACAGGCTTCATCCCCGAAGGTCATGTTGCATTGGATCAGCTGATCGACTTGGCTTGGGACGGCTTGAACGATACATACGGTCCCAAGAAAGAATATGACGAACAGGGCAGAAAAATCGGCCGCGGCATTGCCATCGGACAGCTTTCCTATGGCCGTCTGACATTCATGCACGACTCCTCTCGTGTGGCTATCCGTATCGAATTGGACGGTTCTCTGACAGTTCGTGCAGGTGTTCCCGACCATGGTCAGGGTGCAAGCTCCGCAATTCTTTCCGTTGCCTGTGAAGAATTGGGTTTGCCGATTGAAAAAGCCAACATTTTTGTAATGGATACTCATATGACTCCGTACTGCGGCACATCCACAGCCTCCCGTCAGATGTATATGTCCGGTAATGCCACCTTGCAGGCTGTTAAACCCTTGCGGGCAATGGTTATCAAAAAAGCCGCCGAAATGCTGGGCGTTAAAGAAGAATTTGTTGATTTGGCTCATGAAAAGGCATATGTTGTCAACAACCCCGATGAATTTGTAAACTTTGTTGATGTTGTTGCTCATCTTTCCAATGACGGCGCTCATCTGGAAAGCCAAGGCCAATTTAACGCTCCTTTCACAGAAGTTCCCGATTTGAACAATCTCCGCGGACGCATTCATCCCGACTACACCTATTCCGCTCATGCGGTTGAGGTTGCCGTTGATGAAACCACAGGTAAATTTGATGTTGTTCATATCATTGCTGCTTTGGATGTTGGCCGCTGCATTAATCGCAACAGCTGTGAAGGTCAGCTGGAGGGCGGCGCCATCCATAACATGGGTTATGTAACAGAAGATATGGGTATTGAAGGCTACAAAGGCATTACCCACGGCAACAAATTCTCCACATATCTCATTCCCACCACTCTGGACGCTCCTCATGTAGATTTGAGAATTGTTGAATCCGGCGGCGGTGTAGGCCCTTACGGAGCAAAGGGTGTCGGCGAACCTTCTGCCAACACAATCCACTCTGCCATTCTTTGTGCATTGCGTGACGCAACGGGTCACAGATTCACATCCATGCCTGTCCGCCCTGCTGATGTTTTGGCGGCTGTTATGGAAAACGAAGCAAATAAATAAAGTCTAAAAAATAATTATGTGTGTCGGAATATTTATTAATTCAGCAAAGTTATAAATAAATGTTCTCCTTTATGAATATGTTTATGAATAGAGTATGTTTATAAATATGTTTCTTCAAAATTAGTTTATTCTTCCCATGGAAAGCTCTGTATATAATGCAGAGCTTTCTTGTTTTCGGTAATCCGAAAATCCTATGATTTTTTTTTGCGGCATGCTGCCGCAGGATAAACTGCTTTTTTTTAATATTGCTGTCGGAGAATTAAAGTTGAAGTGTTTAAACATTTTTTTATCATTTAATTAATATTGAAAATTAATATTTAATAAGTAGAAAAACAGGATTATACATAAATATAATTTATGAAACGCATGATATTGATAAAAATAATTTATTAGACAAGGGGCATTGGCGGTTTTATAATATTATTGTATCAGCAATAAAATTATCATGCTATAAATAATATTTATAGTAGATTTTTTATTATAAATATACTTTTTGACAAATATTTCAGGCAGAATCCGAGATGCTGAATACAATTAAAATCAGCTGAGCGTTGTTGTTTTGAGTGATAAATTTTAGGTGGTAAAAAAATGGAAATCTTGGGCAAACCTTTGCTGGAAGTAAAAAATATAAAAAAATCCTTTGGGCATATTAATGCTTTGCGTGGTGTTTCTCTGCAGGCATATGCCGGTCATGTGCTGGCAATTGTAGGAGATAACGGTGCCGGCAAAAGCACTCTGATTAAAGCTCTTTCCGGAGCTTTGGCACCGGATGACGGTGAAATTATTATTGACGGAAAATCTTATAATAAACTGACGCCGAAGCTGGCTTTGGCAAACGGCATTTCCACAGTTTTTCAGGATTTGGCATTGGTAAACACCCAGGATATTATTGAAAATATATTTTTGGGGCATGAACACCGTAAATTCGGTTTTTTGCAGAAAAAACAAATGCGTAAAGAAGCCATTGAGCTGCTGATTCGCCTGGGAATTCAAATTCCCGGTTACGATGTTCTTGTTAAGGATTTGTCCGGCGGACAAAGACAGAGCATTGCTGTTGCCCGTGCCGTACATCAGGGCGGCAAACTCCTGATTTTTGATGAGCCGACGGCGGCAATGGGCCTGAAAGAAACCGCAGCAGTGGAATCACTCATAAAAAAACTGGCGGAAAGCGGCTTTGGCATTATTATCATCAGCCATAATATACCGCAGGTTTTCAAGCTGTCTGACCGCATTTGTGTTATGCGTCAGGGCAGTGTGGTTGATATTGTGGATACACCTTCTGTAACCACAGAAGACATTGTTTCGATGATTACAGGTGCAAAAGCTGTTTGCTGATTGATAAATTGGTTTGTCAATAAAATGTTTTGCTGATTTTGGAGTGTGAAAAAATGGCGGGCAATAAAAAAACGGATAATAAAATAGATAGCAGAAAAAATGATAATATAATAAATAATATAATAAATGATAATAAAGTAGATATAAATAAATTGAACGAAACGGAAAATTTAAACGAGGTTTTGGTAAACAAACACAGCGGAGATTTTAAATTTAAGCTGAATAAGTATTTTCCACAGATTTTGCTTTGCTGTGTATTGCTGATTTTGTTTGTTGCAATGACATTTGCTTCGGAATATTTTTTGCAGTGGCGTAATTTCAAGAACATTTTGGATCAGTGTGCCGTTTATATTGTTTTGGCTGTTGGCATGACCTTTGTTATAGGCACCGGCGGCGTAGATTTGTCGGTGGGATATCTGGCAGGTTTTTCCGGCGTTATTGCTGCCATAACCATGAAGGCAGGTTTGGATTACCGTTTGGCAATAGTTTTTGGTTTGGGCACAGGCATTTTGATGGGCTTTGTCAATGGCTTTTTTGTGGCGAAAGTCAAAATCAATCCTTTTATCACAACCTTGGCAACCATGTCAATTTCCCAGGGTATTGCTCTGCTTTTGACAGGCGGTGTTGCAATTTACGGTTTTGAACAAGGATTTAAAAATATCGGTACGGGGCAGTTCGGTCCTGTTACTGCACCGACTGTTATTGCGTTGGTATTTTCGCTGATCGGTGCTGTTTTGCTCAGCAAAACCCTTTGGGGCAAATATTGCCTTTCTTTGGGCGGCAACGGCGAAGCACTGCGGCGAACCGGTGTTAATGTTACAGCATACAGAATAAGTGTTTATGTGCTTTCGGGTTTTTGTGCGGCTGTTGCAGGTATAATCATGGCGGCTCGTCTAAATTCGGCGGCACCTATTGCCGGTGCGGGTTATGAAATGGATGCCATTGCGGCTGTTGTTTTGGGCGGTGCTTCTATGAGCGGCGGCACAGGCTCTATGTTCGGTACATTTGTTGCCTGCATTACACTGGGTATTGTCAGAAACGGTTTGACATTGCTTTCCATTCCGACATATTATCAGTACATTATTACAGGTGCCATTATTTTGGTTGCTATCGTAATTTCCGAAGTCCGCAAAAGAAAGGATATGGCGGCATAAAAAATATTTTATAATTAAATATTTTTTATTAAGTTTTAATATCAGATAGTGATTTTGTTAGAAATTTTGCAATAAAGTCTTTGAAACAAAGGTGATGAGGCATACATAATGGTATATTTGGATATCCCGTCTGAAATTCCCAAGGATCAGATGACTCCCAAGGAACGTTCGGCGGCAATTAAAGCAGGCGAACCATACGATCGCATACCATGTTCTCCGATGACTGCGGAACAGGTTATCTGGTCAACAGGAATTACAGTTAAGGATTATTTGTTCCATCCGAAACTGGCAGCGGAAGCCATGGCGACTGCTTTCAATTATTTCGGCTATGACAGTGTCAGTGTCAGTCCCGACCACCACGGTTTTGCCGAGGCAATGGGCTGTGAATTTTATTATACGGATTATGAAAGACCGCAGATAAAAAAAGGTATTTTAAACTGCAAAGAGGACATTATGGCTTTGGAGCCGATTGACCCCAAAACCACAGGCCGCTTAAAACTGTGCTTGGAGGCTGTGGCTTATTTGCAGGATATGGTTGGAGATAAGGTTAAAGTCGGCAGCGGCATGGGCGGCCCTTTGACTTGTGCATCTTTTATGCGCGGTACTGCCAATCTGCTGAGAGATATGCGGAAAAATCCCGAGTATGTGCATAAAATGATGGAAGTCAACACCCAAAACTGCATTAATTATATGGCTGCTTGCTGGGAATACGGCGTTGGCTGCAGCATGGGTGACTCATTCTCTTCCTGTACATTGATCAGTCCGAAATTTTTCCGTGAGTTTGTTAAGCCGTATCTTAAAAAAATTGCCGATTGGCAGCGTGAAAACATGGGTACTGTCGGTAATCTGCATATTTGCGGCGAAACCAGAGCAATCTGGGATGATATGCTGGATTTGGGCTTTGGTTCTTTCAGCCTGGATAATTGCATGGATTTGAAGGAAGCCAAAGAATATATGGGCGATAAAGTCGGTTTAAAGGGTAATGTCAAACCTGTTGAAACCATGGTTTACGGCACGCCTGCCGACGTTATGCGTGAAAGCAAGGAGTGCATTGATAAATGTATGGACAATCCCAAAGGCTTTACATTAAGCAGCGGCTGTACACTGCCGGTGGAAACGCCTGTTGCCAATGTGCAGGCGATGGTAGATGCTGCCAGAATTTGGGGCAGACCAAAACATAATCTTGATTAAAATATAAAAACAACAAAAATGAACGCAGGTGAAAAAATGGTTAAAACAGTTTTGGGCATGGGTACGGCAGCCATGGATACACTGCTTGGTATACATAGATTGCCGAAAGCCGATGCTTTTGAAAATATTAAAAGTGAACAGCTGGTGCCGGGCGGCAGCTGTTCCAATATGCTGGTGACCTTTGCAGGTTTGGGAGGCAAGGCAAAGCATATCGCCAAAATCGGTGATGACCGTTTCGGTTTGGAATTCCGCCGAACTTTGCTGGCAGACGGCGTCAGTGATGAGCTGCTTTTGGAAAAAAAAGGCGGCACAACTCTGCATACCTATGTTTTGGCGGCAGAAAACGGCGAACATTGCATTTTCAGTAATATCGGCGATTGCCTGATGCATTTGGAACCTGAGGAAATTAAGCCGGAAATGCTGGATGGCATAGATTTGTTTTATTCCGATCTTTTCCCGTGTCGGGCAACAATCCGCATGGCGGAGCTGGCAAAGGAACGCCATATCCCCGTTGTTATCTGTATGCAGTGCCCGCCTGATTTTATGGCGAGTGTCGGTGTGCCGCAGTCAGAGTGGCAGAGGGCCTTGGAGTTGGCTGATTTAATCATCAGCGGCCGTGACGGTTATTATCAGATGACAGGCGAGAACGATTACATAAACGGTGTGAAAAAAACTTATGAAAAATATCTGCCTCAGTACGGTTGTATCTGCACAGCCGGCTCCGAGGGTTCTCTTTGGGTAACGGCAGATGATGTGATCAGGGCAAAAGCTTACTCGGTGCAGGCAGTTGATTCCACAGGTGCCGGCGATGCTTTTTTGGGAGCTTTGCTGTACAGCTATTTTCAAATGGCGGAAAGCAAACAGGCTTCCATTGATTTTGCCTGTGCTGTCGGTGCCATGAAATGCACCCTTTGGGGACCTCGTATCAAAGTATCCCCCGATGAGGTTAAGGTGTTTATGGCAAAATATTAAAATATTTTATGATGTATATTGGGTCGTTGGGTTTTGCAGGTAATTGGCATATGACAAAATTCCCGGCGGCTGATATAAAAAAATTTTATTATCTATTAGGAGGAACAAATGAAAAAGTCTAAAATTTTGGTGTTATTGATGGCTCTCGCTATGGTTGCCTGCGTTTTGGCAGGCTGTGGTTCTCAGGATGCAGCAGAAGATGCAACAGAAGAACCTGCTGTTGAAGAAGGTACAACAGAAAACGCTATGTTGGCAGAAGCAGAAGCAAAAATGTTGGAACAATTGGGTCAGCTGCCTGAAAAAGGCACAGACAAAAAAATCGGTGCTGTTGCATTCAGCATGACCAATGATTTCTGGGTTACAGTATCCGAAGGCTACAAGGATGCCGCTGAAGAATACGGTGTTAAAGTCGACGTTGTTGCAGCTGAAAATGAAGCTGACGAACAAAGTCAATATGATGCTATGATGAATCTTCTTTCCAAAGATTATGATGCTTTGGCTATTTCCGCAATGACAGGCACAAACCTGGTTCCTGCGGTTGCTCAAGCTAACCAGCAAGGTTTGACAGTTGTTGCCGTTGGTACAACCTTGGATGAAGCTGCTGCCAAAGAAGCAGGTGCTTCTGTTGCTGCTTTCGTAACTTGTGACTTCCATGGTCAGGGTTATGACGGCGCAAAATGGATTATGGAACAATTGGGCGACGAAGCCGAAGGTGCTGAAGTTGCGGTTATTGCAGGTCAAGCCGGTGCAGCCAATGCCGAACTCCGCAAGGCAGGTGCTGAAGAAGCCTTCAAAGAAATGGGCGGCAACATCGTTTTGACAGAATATGCTGACTGGGATCGCCAAAAAGCATATGATATGACAACAAACCTGGTTCAAGCTCATCCTGACCTGAAAGGTATTATGTGCGGTAATGACGACATGGCTCTGGGCTGTGTTGAAGCTTTGAAAGCTGCAAATATGCTTGATCAAGTTAAAGTTGTTGGTACAGACTTCATTGAAGAAGCCAAAGATTCCATCAAAAACGGTGAACTGAGCGGTACAGTTGTAATGAGCCCTTACCTTTTCGGTAAAGCAGGTTTGATCCTTGCTCTTCAAGCTATTCAAGGTATCGAAATTAACATCGATGAATTGGATACTCCTTACGGCTTTGTAACAATCGACAACGTTGACGATTACGAAGGCTGGAGATAAGCTGTATTTTGCATATCAAAAAAATCACCAAGTGATATTTAAATGATATCCAAAAAAGTTTTAAACTTACTGTTGACAAAAATGAAGGCAGTTATTATAATAATAATTGACTTAAATATTTAATTTAAATAATTAATTTAATTGAATAAAATATCTTCAGGGCAGGGTGCAATTCCCTACCGGTGGTAAAGCCCACGAGCCGCAAGGCATGATTTGGTGAAATTCCAAAGCCGACAGTACAGTCTGGATGAAAGAAGATAAAAGTATGTTTATGCTTTTTGTATGCTCTGAAATGATATAAAATCATTTCAGAGCATTTTTTATTGAATGAACGCATGAACCCTATTTTATATGCCTTGAACGGATTTTGTTCAAGGCTTTTATTTTTTTGATTTTTTGAGGTGCTGAAATGAACGATACAGAATATATGAAAATGGCAGTTGAATTGGCAAAAAAAGGCGCAGGCTATGTTAACCCAAACCCTATGGTTGGAGCTGTAATTGTGAAAAACGGCAAAATTATCGGGCAGGGCTTTCATGAATATTTTGGTGGACTGCACGCAGAGAGGAATGCCCTTAAAAATTGCAGTGAATCTCCGTCGGGGGCAACGCTTTATGTGACGCTTGAGCCCTGCTGTCATTACGGCAAAACACCGCCCTGCACCGAGGCAATCATTGAAAGCGGCATTTCAAGAGTTGTGGTTGGCACTTTGGACTGCAATCCCCTTGTTTCGGGAAAAGGTGTTAAGTTGTTAAGAGAAAACAAAATTCAGGTTGATGTGGGCATTTTGGAAAACGAATGCAATCATTTAATAAGAATTTTTAAAAAATATATGACAACGGGACGTCCTTTTGTTTTGATGAAATACGCAATGACGATGGACGGAAAAATTGCAACCTGCACAAATGAGTCCAAATGGATAAGCGGAGAGGCGGCAAGAAAGCAGGTTCACGGCTTAAGGCATAAGCTTTCGGCAATTATGGCTGGCGTGGAAACCGTCATTCAGGATGATCCGCTTTTGACCTGCCGTTTGGAAAACGGAAAAAATCTTGTCCGCATTATATGTGATACGAATTTGAGAACACCTCTTGAATCGCAAATAGTGAAAACGGCAAAAGCTGTTGAAACCTGCATTGCAACGGCCTGTGATGATGAGGAAAAAATTAATGCTTATAAGAAAGCAGGCTGTAAATTTATTAGGGTAAAGAAAAAAGGCAGTCACATCGACCTGGAGGATTTGATGAACAGCCTGGGGAAAATGCAGATTGACAGTGTTCTTTTGGAGGGTGGCGGCACTCTCAACTGGAGCGCTTTGGAACAACAAATTGTTGACGAGGTTCAAGCCTATATTGCCCCTAAAATATTTGGGGGAACGGCAAAAAGCCCTGTGGGCGGCCAAGGTGTTGCCGCACTTGCCGACGCCGTTAAGCTCAAGCCGTATTCCTTTTCTTTGGTGGGGGATGATTATCTGATAGAAAGCGAAGTGATTTATCCGTGTTTACAGGAATAATAGAAGAAATAGGGAAAGCGGAAAGAATCCAAAAGGACAGCCGTAACTGCAAATTGTCAATTCGTGCCTCAAAAATTTTGGAGGACATACACTTGGGTGACAGCATAGCGGTCAATGGAATTTGCCTGACGGTAACTGATTTTAACGATAAGTTTTTTACGGTGGATGTGATGAACGAAACCTGGAGCAGAACCTCGCTTGAACGGCTTAAGCAGGGCGATGGTGTAAATCTGGAAAGGGCTATGGCGGCAAACGGCAGATTCGGCGGTCATATTGTCACGGGGCATATTGACGGAACCGGCAGAATAACCTCGGTTCGCCGTGACGGCAAT
>JAHZFN010000045.1 GCA_019421315.1 Peptococcaceae bacterium
CCGCAACACCCCCGAAGAAAGCCTTGGCTCAACAACCGCCGAAAGTTTGCAAATGCGGGTTAATATGGCGAACAGCTGGGGCGCCGACTACTTCATCAGTATTCACTGCAACGCCAACACCAACACCAACATAAGCGGCAGCGAGGCATATGTTTTCCGTCTGTACTCCGTCGCTTACGATTTGGCGCGCAGTCTTTTGGCGGGTCTGCACAATGCCACAGGGCTGCAAAACCGAGGCGTTATGACTAACCCTGGACTTTACGTTCTGCGCAGAACTCAAATGCCCGCCGTTTTGGTTGAGCTGGGCTATTTAACCAACCTGGAGGACGCCACACTGCTCCGAGACGACCCGCAGGCCTTTGCCCGCGGGCTTTACAACGGCATTTTGGCATATTTCGGCATGGCATAATATTTTATGCCGAAAACACCGTACTTTTTATTTGCAAGCTTATTTGCAAACAAAAAAAATCGGGGGCTGTTTGCAAACAACGAAACAGCCTCCCGATTTTTTAATATATAAATAAATAATACAAGCCGCTGATAAGTATTTTATTAACGCACATTAATATTTTTTATTTATTTTTATTTACTTAGTTAGAAATCGTTAGAAATCCACAATTTATTTAACGACTTCCTCCAAGGCTTTGCGCATAAAGGAAACTGGAGCCCCCGGCTGATTGAACCACATTTTGTAGGTTTCAACACCCTCATAAAGCATAATCAAATAACCGGGCATGGTGTCGGTGCCCTGCGCTTCGGCTTTTTTCAAGAAAGGAGTTTTGGCAGTGTTTTCCGTAACGTCAACCACCAGCTGACCCTCGTGCAGATTATCCAGCATATCGGCAAGAGGCATTGCATCGGGAGCTTTCCACCCGCCCAAAAAAGTGCAGTTGACAACCAGGTCGGCATCTTTCATATATTCCGCCACGCCTTCGTCCTCCCAGCCGCAGCCGATAATTTCCTTGCCCAGCTTTTCCGTCAAGTCTGTGGCGTTCTGCAAGGCTCTTTCTTTGGTGCGGTTGGTCATCATAATGCTTGCGGCGCCCGCTTCGGCGAACATCACGGCAAAGGTTCTGGCGGCGGCACCCGCACCGATCAAAAGTACCTTTTTGCCTTTAACGGAATAGTTCTTTTCTTTGGTCAGGGCGTTCATCATACCAGGACCGATTGTGTTGAAAGCGGAAATCATGCCGCCCGAACAAACCAGCATATTGGCGCAGAAAGTCTTTTGCACCAAATCGCTGCATTCATCAACAATCTCCGTAACATATTCCTGAAAAGGCCAAAGAATATTGACACCGCCGAAATCAGCCTGATTGGCAGATTCCACAGCACCCGTAAAAGACATCGGGGTAACGCTCATGCTCTGATAAAGAGAATCTGAAATACCCTTGTAATCGAAAGCCGCCTGCATCATCGTTTGATGTAAATCATGTTCACAATGCAAACCGTAAACTCCGAACACTCTCATTATTATCATCCTCCGTTTTGTTTATATTAAAAAAATTAGTATCGCAATTTTGATGTGTTATTCATGAAATTATTTAGGCAATATTTATTCAGTCGTTTGCCGCAGTCTATTTTTGCAGCCGCCGCCTTTTGTTTGCGGCAACCTTTTGCAAAACGGAACCCATCACGACTTTTTCCATTTTTCGGTTAAATACGGTTCCTTTAAATTCATGCAATGTGGAAATTGGCTTCAGAAGAATGGCTCTGATCCCCGCCAAATTGGCGCCCAACACATCGGTAAAAAGCTGGTCGCCCACCATCATCGTGTTTTTTTTGCCGCATTGCAGGCGGCGCATTGCTCTTTTGTAGCCGAATGGCAGCGGTTTTCTGGCTTTTGCCTCATAAAACAAACCCAATTCGTCGGCAATACCCTGCAAACGCTCCGCCGAGTTGTTGGAAATTATACAGCCCTTAACAGAGCTTTTCCGCAGTTTGGAAAACCAAGCCAAAACATTTTCGTCAATATGGGGATTATTCCAAG
>JAHZFN010000046.1:0-3888 GCA_019421315.1 Peptococcaceae bacterium
TGGCAGGGAATTTACGCAAAACCTCGGTGCAGATTCTTTGAATAAGCGCCGCCAAAGGCGATTCCACACCGTTGGCAAGCTGCAAAAATTTCATCAGCAAATCTCGGTCAAAGCTTTCAAAATCGGCAAGCATTGCCCCAAAAAGCTTTGCCGTCGCCACGGCATCGTCCTGGGCGCGGTGGGCGTGTTCATTCTTCAATCCGTAAACGGGCAAAAGAGCGTTCAAACGAACATATTTCAAAAGCGGCTTGACGATATGGGCAATCTCAATGGTATCCAGCCAATCAACTTCGATATTCAGAACCTTGTCCAAAAAGCTTTTTTCAAAGGAAGCGTTATGGGCGATAAAAGTTCGGCAATCTCCTGCGAAAGCCTCAAATTGACTTATTGCCTCATCTGTTTGGGGCGCAAATATCAAATCCTCATCGGTAATTCCTGTCAAATCTGTAATTTCAAAAGGCAAATCATAATCTATATGCACAAAGGTTTGAAAGGTATCAGTTATCGCACCGTCGCTGATTTTGACTGCGCCGATTTCGATAATATGGCACTTTTCCGCATCCAGCCCCGTGGTCTCCAAGTCTACAACAATATATTCCACTTTGCACCGTCCTGTATAATTCTTTATATTCCGACTTGTAATTTAAAATTATAAATAATTTAAAAGTATGATTAAAGTTAAATTTTCCGATTAAAATAAAATTCGTTATTTTTTATAAATATAGTTGATTTAATTAAAATTTCGCAAATAGCATTTTCAACTGTTTTGATCACTGTAACTTTATTATATTAAACAAAATACTCTATAAACAGCACTGTAATAAATTCGCTTATTTAGCGGCAGTTTCCTGCCAAGATTGTTTTTTTATCAGCACTAAAGAAGATAAAAAAGAGGATGACGCAAATCACCCTCTTTTGATATTCAATATGTTAATTAAAGCAAATTATTTGCTTTGGCAGAGTTCAACCAAAACGCCGTGAGTAGCTTTGGGATGCAGGAAAGCAATCATTTTGCCGCCGGCGCCGGGACGAGGAGTTTCGTCGATCAGGCGGATGTCGTTAGCTTTCAAATCTGCCAGGCAAGCTTCCAAATCGTTTACATAGAAAGCAACGTGTTGGATACCTTCGCGGTTTTTTTCGATGAATTTAGCGATGGGGCTGTCTTCGCAGGTAGCTTCCAAAAGTTCAATTTCGCTTTCGCCCAAAGGCAGAAAAGCTGTTGTAACTTTTTGAGATTCAACGGTTTCTTTGGCAGTGATTTCCAAACCGAAAGCGTCTACCCAGAATTTTGCTGCTTCGTCAATGCTTTTAACTGCAACGCCCAGATGGTCAATTTTTTCAACTTTAATCATATCTAATTTCCTCCAAGAATTTGAATAAAAAGTATCGCATAAAATACGCTACTAAAATAATAGCACTTTTATCCAAATTTCGCAAGATTATAATTGCATTTCATAAAAATTTCTTATCAAAGCAGCTTGCTTTTGGGAAAATTAAACATTGCCGCAAGCTTTATTATCGTTTTTTTCGGTTGGGATTGGCGGGGAACCAGCCTTTTTCCACTCTTTTTTTCTGCTCCTTCAGCTCCCCTATGCTCCAGAAACAGGAAAAACCGATAACTGCAATAATACAAGAAATTACATTGTTTTGCAGTATCAGGGAAATGATAACGCAGACAATGCCCGCCGCCAAAAAGAAAGGCCAGCATTTTTCGCTGAAATAGTATTCGCATTTAATAACTATAGGATGAAAAAAACCAATAACCAAAAAAGAACAAATCCCGATAATCAAACCGATAAAATTCATTAAACACGCACCTCTGAATATTTATTTATTTTTTGTAAATTTCCTGAAAATCAGCCGAAAAAAAGCATTGTTTAAGGGGTTCAAAAAAAATATTAAACAGAAAACCCAAAACAATGCCCAAATTTGAATATTGATGGTACGCCTGATAGGAATCGAACCTACGCACTCGGCTCCGGAGGCCGACGCTCTATCCACTGAGCTACAGGCGTATATATTATATTGTAATGGATTAAATAATAGAAGTCAACTGTTTTTTATTTTTTTTGCGGTTCATTTTTTAATTTGCTTTTTATTTTAATATATGTATGCTGTCAATCTGTTGCTCATTCTTGCCTTAAGGCAAAAATATTATACAGCATTTATTTATTGTAATATTAATTATGAAGAAATTTCATTGACAGCATCCGTAAAAAGTAAAAAAAAACCTGATAAAACAGGTATTGACAACATATATATCAGCAAAAACCATTCAGAAAAATTTTCAACTGCAAAAAATGTAAAAATTTGCAAAAAAAATTTTTTTTATCGTTGACAACCTATAACAATAGTGATATACTCATATTGCAAATAAGTAATAATTCCTGTGAAACCTCAAGAATTCACAAAGGAGACTGGAGGCAGAGGAATCTCTGGAGAATCTCGCAAGAGTGCCGAAGGTGTAAGGTGTTTACCGAATCTCTCAGGCCAAAGGACAGAGTACAAAACAATTTAATTTAAATTTAATTTATTTGATAATTTCTTTGATATTCTATTTATTTTATTTTGTTTCGTTTCGCAGATTTTTCAGAGCTATTGATTAGTAAACAATCAATAGCTTTTTTTTGCTTTGAATTATTTTTTTTGTTGTTTTTTTAGAAAATGGTTTTGATTATTTGTTTTTATGGAGGGATTATTTTATTATGGACACATTGTTGACTATTGTTCAAACCATTAACAGCTACCTGTCGGACTACATTTTGATTATCATGCTGATCGGTACCGGGTTGTATTTCTCAATCCGCACTAAGTTTGTTCAGGTTCGCTGCTTTGGCGAAGGTATGAGAAAGGTTTTCGGAAATTTTACCCTGCGCGGCAAAAAGCATAAATCAGGTATGAGTTCTTTCCAGGCTTTGGCAACAGCCGTTGCGGCTCAGGTTGGTACAGGCAACATCGTCGGCGCCTGCGGTGCGATTTTGATCGGTGGTCCCGGCGCTATCTTCTGGATGTGGATTATCGCTTTCTTCGGCATGGCAACAATTTACGCCGAAGCAGTTCTCGCTCAAAAAACCAGAGTTGTCAATGCGGACGGTTCCATTTCCGGTGGTCCGGCTTACTACATCCGCCAGGCTTTCCAAAACAAATTCGGTAAAGTTTTGGCAGTATTCTTCTCTTTCGCAACAATCTTGGCTCTCGGCTTCTTCGGTACAATGGTACAATCCAACTCCATCGGCGAAGCTTGTCAAAACGCTTTCGGTATTCCTTCCTGGATTATCGGCGTTGCCGTTGCCGCTTTGGCAGCCTACATTTTCATCGGCGGCACCCAAAGACTGGCTTCCGCAACCGAAAAAATCGTTCCTGTTATGGCTTGTCTTTACATTTTGGGCAGTCTCATTTTGCTCATCATGCGAATTGAATACATTCCCGAAACATTCGCTATGATTTTCAAATATGCCTTTAACCCCGCTCCCATCGTCGGCGGCAGCATCGGTTACGCATTGAAAACAGCCATCAGCCAAGGCGTAAAACGCGGCTTGTTCTCCAATGAAGCAGGTATGGGTTCCACTCCTCATGCTCACGCAATGGCAAACGTTAAAAAACCGCATGACCAAGGCGTTGTTGCCATGATCGGCGTTTTTATCGACACATTTGTTGTTTTGACATTGACAGCTCTCGTTGTTATTTCCACTTTGTATGCAGGCGACGGCGTTTTGGCAAACGGCGTTGTTGAAGGCGTTACGGACGGCATTGCTAAAACAAACATGGCGCAGATGGCGTTCGGTTTGGTATTCGGCGAAGGCTTCGGTAATATCTTCGTTGCAATCTGCTTGTTCTTCTTTGCTTTCTCCACAATTTTGAGCTGGAATATGTTCGGTAGAATTAACA
>JAHZFN010000046.1:3898-4556 GCA_019421315.1 Peptococcaceae bacterium
TCGGACCAAAAGCAAACCTGCCCTATTCCATCATCGCAGTTGCTTTTGTATTGCTGGGATCTTGCCTTTCCAACGATTTGGTTTGGGAACTGACCGATATGTTCAACCAATTAATGGTTATCCCCAACGTATTTGGTTTGATTGCCCTTTCCGGTATTGTTATTGCCAGCGCCAAAGCTGTTAAACATAAACGAAACGGCGCTCCCATCGAAGAAGACTAATCTTACATACAAAAGAAAATCAAATGAATATACACTAAACAGAAACACCGATTGCTATGTTACAGCAATCGGTGTTTTATTTAAACAAAATTAATTTAAAAAGTACTGCCTTATACTAACTTGAACCAAGCATCAAGCAGTACTTTTTTTGTTGTTCGTTAATATCACTAATAATCAAATTATAATAAACTGTTGTCAATTTCGTCCAATAAATTTGCCCTGTCATTGTAAACGGGGATTGAACGGCGAATATCTTCAATCTGCGAAAAATCGCAGTCGGCAATGATTATACCTGCGTCCTTGGCTTCCAAACCGCCTGCCAAAACCTCGCCAAGAGGATCAACAATCATCGAACAGCCAACATATTTGCCGCTTAAATCCTTGCCTGTGCGGTTTGTGGCAAAAATAAACAGTTGGTTTTCAATGGCGCGGGCAAC
>JAHZFN010000047.1:0-1954 GCA_019421315.1 Peptococcaceae bacterium
AGCCCAAAGCGCCGTCCAAACCGGAATCAGGTACGCCGATTACAACGTCCGCTTCCACAGGATAGTCCTGCGCCAAAATTGCGCCGGCACGCAGTCTTGCCTGATGCACGCTGACACCCTCCAAAACGGAATCGGGGCGGGAGAAATAAATATATTCAAAAATGCACATGCCGCCGTTGCTGCGGTTGCAGTGGGTTTTGATACTGCGCATATCGTCTTCGTCCCAAACCACAACTTCGCCCGGTTCAACATCACGCACAAATTTGGCGCCGATGCTGTCCAAAGCGCAGGATTCGGAGGCAACAACATAAGCGTTTGCCAATTTGCCGATACAAAGCGGACGGAAGCCGTATGGATCACGGGCGGCAACCAGCTTTCTTCTGGTCATGGCAACCAGAGAATATGCACCTTTTAAGCGAAACATGGCTATTTCCAGAGATTGCTCAATGGAGGTTGCCCGCAGTCTTTCTTCGGTGATAATCTGGCTGATAACTTCTGTATCGCTGGTGGTATGGAAGATACCACCGGAAAGCTCAATATTTTTTCGCAGTTCCTTGGTGTTAATCAAATTGCCGTTATGTGCCAAAACAATAACACCCTTAAAATTTCGGGAAAGCAAAGGCTGAGCATTAAAGCGGTATGTGTTGCCCGTGGTGGAATAACGCACATGACCCAAAGCAATATGACCATGACCCAGCTCTTCCAAATGTTCCTTGGTAAAAACTTCGGGAACCAGACCCAAATCCTTGTGAATGGCAATATGTCCACGGTCGTTTACGGCAATGCCGCAGCTTTCCTGGCCGCGGTGCTGCAAAGCGTAAAGCGCCATATAAACTTCTCTGGCAACGTCGCAGGTTTCGTTGGCGTAAATGCCGAAAACGCCGCATTCCTCATGCAGCTTAGAGAATACGTTTTCCGTTGTTTGTACTTCCGTTTGTACTTTCATTTGCACTTTTCTCCAATCGTTTATTAATCCTTTATTTTTCTTCCTATATAAAATTATCAAATTTTGTTCAAACAATTTTTCAAAAAACAAATAAAACAAATTAAAATTATATATTTTAATATTTAATTAAATCCTTATTCAATGCCCGCTCTGTGATAAATATAATCAATATGCTTTAAGTAGCGGTCGTAATTAAAAATATCGTCCAGCTCCGTCGGCGTAAAATACTGCATAATTTCTTCGTCTTCAATCAGAAACTATTCAAAATCGGCGTTTTGGTCGTAGGCGGCACCCGCAACCCTCTGCACCATCTCAAAGGCATTGTCTCTGGGCACGCCTTTTTCCACCAAAGACATCAATATGCTCTGGGAAAAAATCAAGCCTTTTGTCAAATCCAGATTATCCCGCATAACCTCCGTGTTGACAACGGTTCGCTTCATGGTTTCCGTCATCATATAGAGCATATAATCAAGAATAATGCAGCTGTCGGGAATGATGATGCGTTCAACTGAGGAATGAGTCATATCCCTTTCGTGCCAAAGCGCCACGTCCTCCAAAACCGCCGTCACATATGACCTGAGCATTCTTGCCAAGCCGCTGATTCGTTCGGGGCGAACGGGGTTCAGCTTGTGGGGCATGGCGGAAGAACCTCTTTGGTTTTTGATATACGGTTCGGAAAGCTCACCGATTTCCGTTCTTTCCAAATTACGGATTTCCGTGGCAAATTTATCTATTATGCAGCCGACCAAAGCCAGCTGTTCCACAAAATAAGCGTGTCTGTCCCTTTGCAGAACCTGAGTGGAAACGGGAGCAGGCCGCAGTTCCAAACGGCGGCAAACATGCTCTTCCACAAAAGGATCCACTGTGGCGTAGGTTCCCACATTGCCGCTGATTTTGCCAACAGCGATATTGTTGCGGGCAGCGTTCATGCGAACAATACAGCGGTCAATATCCGTTACCCAAAGCGCCATTTTTATGCCATATGTCATAGGTTCCGCGTGGATACCG
>JAHZFN010000047.1:1964-4046 GCA_019421315.1 Peptococcaceae bacterium
AAGCGTCCCGCAGTAAATGCACTTTGCCGATAATCAGCTCGGCGGCCTGGTTCATCTGCACGGAAAGTGCCGTATCCAATATATCGGACGATGTCATACCGAAATGAATTTTTCGGGCGTATTTTTCGCCGATTTTTTCACCGACCGCCATCAAAAAAGCAACAACGTCATGCTTAACGACATCTTCGATTTCTTTAATTCTCTGCAAATCAAAACCGGCGGTTTCTTTAATTTCCTCGTAGTCCTTGGCGTCCAGCTCGCCCATATCTCTCATGGCCTCGCAGGCGTAAATTTCCACCTGCAACATCTGCTCAAAACGGTTTTGTTCCGACCAAACCTTGCCCATCTCAGGCAATGTATATCTGCTAATCATATGCTTCCTCCCCAACCAACTCTCATTTTGTTTCAAATCAATTTAACGTTTGATAAATTCCGTTAATAAATTTCGTTTCGATTTAATAATCGCCTTAATTTAATGAAAGCTTTATTTTTGGGCAAGATAAGCGTCAACACCCAGTTCCTGCAATTTGGCGTCTTTTTTTTCAACGCCCAAACGCATATTTTCTTTGTACTCAACGATTTTCTGTCTAACGGCGGGATCAGCCACACCCAAAATTTGAGCAGCCAGAATACCGGCATTTTTGGCGCCGTCAATGGCAACTGTGGCGCAGGGAATACCCGAAGGCATCTGCACCATGGCATAAAGGGCGTCCACACCCTGCAAGGCTCCCGATTTAATGGGCAAAGCGATTACAGGCAGCGGAGTTTGCGCCGCAATCACGCCTGCCAAATGCGCCGCGCCGCCCGCCGCCGCAATAATAACGCCAAAGCCCTTTTCGGCGGCGTTTTTGGCAAGATCTTCGGTTTTGGCTGCCGCTCTGTGAGCCGAAGAAATGCGCACTTCCGTTTCAATATCAAATTCCTTTAAAATATCAACGGCGCCTTTGACTGTTTTCATATCGGAATCACTGCCCATAATAATTAATACCTTTGTCATATTCACTCTCTCCTGTTTTCCCTTTAATATTTTCCATATTTATCTATATAATTTATTAAAAAATTGTAATCTGAAAAAACTACCCCTAATTCTTTATTCGGAAAATAAGTAATTCGGCAAAAACGACGCAAAAACCTTTAAAAAACAAATAAAAATGATTATTTTTTCAAATAATATTACATAAACATTATTATTAGCTGAGTTTGTGCTAAAATAGTATCGGAAGAATAGCACCATTAACAGATACGGAAGTGAAATTAAACAATGATTATCGAAAATGAAGCTCAACTTCAAAAATTGAAAACCATCGGTCAAATCTGCGCCGAAGTCCGCGAAACCATGGCAGAAGCCTGCAAACCGGGCGTTACCACCAAAGAACTGGACGAAATTGCCGGTCGTCTTTTCCGCAAATACGGCGCAATTTCAGGTCCGATCTCCGTATATGATTTTCCCGGAGAAACCTGCATCAGCGTCAACGAAGAAATTGCCCACGGCATTCCCGGCAACCGAATTATCATGCCGGGCGACATGGTCAACATCGACGTTACCGCCGCCCTGGACAGCGTTTATGCCGACACCGCCCGCTCCTTTTTTGTGGGCGAAGGCGACAAAGCAGGCAAGCATATTTTGAAGGTTTGCCACCAGGCTTTGGAAAGCGCCATCAATGCAGCAGTTGCAGGCAGAAGAATCAACGTTATCGGCAAGGCTGTCGAAGCCGCTGCCCGAAAAGGCGGCTGCAAAATCATCCGTAACCTCTGCGGCCACGGTGTCGGCAACACAGTCCACGACGATCCCGAAATGATCAATAACTATTATGACCCACTGGACAGAAGAAAACTGCAAAAAGGTCTGGTTATTGCCATCGAGCCTTTCATCGCCGAAAAAGAAGAATACGTTATCGAAGACGAAAACGACGGCTGGACCCTGCGCACCCCCATGCGTACCCGCGCGGCACAGTGCGAACACACCATCGTTGTAACAGAGGGCAAACCAATTATCGTTACCAAATTGGATTAATATTGGATTAATGAATTGCTTTTCGGCAGTCCGATTAAGCATAATCCAAGCTTTGCCCCAATAAATTT
>JAHZFN010000048.1 GCA_019421315.1 Peptococcaceae bacterium
TATAATTCAAATTTCACAAGTATTTTTTCTTGAAAGCCTTATTAATTAAATCTTGCCCTGTTTGCTATCGCAAACACGGCACTTTATTAATAATTTTAGGTTTGCTATCCCAAATACGGCACTTTATTAATAATTTTAGGTTTGCTATCCCAAACACGGCACTTTATTAATAATTTTGGTTTATTATCCCAAACACGGCACTTTTATCACCTATCACCGCAAACCAAAAACAAAGGCAAAGAGCTTTATTATTAGAAACAAAACTCTTTGCCGTTTTTGCCGATAATTTATTCAGTGCTTCAATATCAGCCGCAGAAAGATTGCTAAAAAACATTATTTTATCTTGACAATATGAGGTCTGCGGAAGATACCCTCCGTTTTTTCACTGTCGGCTCCGTACAACCCTGCTTGCCAGCCTCCCACCGTCTCGGTGAGAACAAAAGCTTTAATTCTCTTCAGCCATTTTCTCCTGGGCAGCTCTGCCATAAAGGTCATTTGCGCCGAAAACTCAGTTTCGTTAGCTTTGATAACTGCCATTTCGTCAATATTTTCCAGATAAAAGGGCAGGCTTACATTTGCTCTGACGTAATCCAAACGCAGGCAATTTTGCCAATACGTTTCTTTATCAGGGAAAAGATCCGTTGAAAAAAACAAACGGACTGCCCCCGCCATTTTGCCACAAATCGACAGCCTCCGTCAATGTTACCTCAAAAAACTGTTCGTTATAATAATTATCCACTGCATACTCAGCCGCCGCCAGCTCCTGCATATCATCATATGAAAGCCACGGTGTCCGCAAAACCTGATAAGGAGGTTCGTCAACATACGCCAAGCCATATTCCTCTGCCAAAGCTGCCAACGGAGTTCCTGGCAGAATTTTCAAAAAGCCCAGCTGCAAATAATGGGGCTTCACCGCATAAAGCTTATCAAAACTGTTTTTAAACTCCGCCAATGTTTCATAGGGCAAACCGCCGATCAAATCCAAATGAATATGAATATTTTCCGCCCGAATAAGTCTGCTGATCAAATCAACGGCATTGGGAGCCAGTTCCCGCCTGCCGACCGCCTTCAAAGCAGGTTTAAACAGGCTTTGCACCCCGATTTCCGCCTGAAAATAACCGGCGGGGGCAGTCAGCAAAACGTCGACCAATTCCTCGGTCAGGCACAAAGGCTCCAACTCCAAATGAAAACAAATTCCCTCTCGGTAAATCGACAGCAAATACCGCAGAATCTCCACAGCCCTTTTTTGATTGCTGTTAAAGGTTCGGTCGATGAATTTAATTTTTTTACAGCCGCACTGCGAAAGCTTCAGCAAATCCTCCTTGACCAAAGAAAGCTGCCGATAACGCACAGGCTCCTTGGCAGAAAGGCAGAATTTACAACCGAAAGGACAGCCGCGGCTGCTCTCGTAATAAATAATGCGGTTTTGCAAATTTGTCAAATCTTCATCGGTATAATAAAAAGGAAGCTCAGACAAATCAATAAAATTCCCCTTGGGGTTGGAAACAGCGCCGCCTTGCGGCAGGCGATACCAAAGGTTTGGAACCTCTGCCAAAGCGGTTTCCTCCTCCAAAGTCAGCAAACGCAGCCAGGAATTTTCGCCTTCGCCCTCGATGATATAATCAATTTCCCAATAGCGCTCCAGCCAGCGCTCGGCAATGCCGTTCATCTGAGGACCGCCCCAAAGAATTTTACACTGCGGCAAAACCTTTTTCAGCATTTTTGTCAAAGATGCAACTTGATTTATGTTCCAAATATAACAGGAAAAACCCACAAGATCGGGCTGCCTTGCCGTTATTGCCGCCAGCATATCCAAAACCTGACCGTTAATATTAAATTCCAGCAAATCTGTTTTAACGCCGTATTTTTGCAGATAATTTTTTATGCAGAACACCGCAGGATTGCTATGAGTGTATCTGGAATTTATTGCCACCAATAAAGGATTTTTGTATATCATGCTGCCTCACTTTTTACTTTTTGATTTTCCAAATTTTGCAAATTTACAATTTTTCGTTTGAATTTTTTTGAATTAAATCAATCTTAAATTAATATTATAGTTTGAATTTTTATTGTGCACCGAACGCAAAGAAAAGGCAAACACAAGGTCTGCCTTTTTTTACTGACAAAATTTTATTATGCAGCTCAAAGCCAATATTACATTTTTTTATTTTTTCGAACCGAAAGTAACGATTTTTCGGAAAACAAAGCTTGATAAAGATTATTAATGCCAAAACAATATTTTTTCATAAACCAAAATATATTGACCAAAAACTGATTTTAAAATATTAAAAGATTAGATTGTATTTTTACCGTATTTGACATTAACAACATCATATAAATCCGACATCAACGCCATAGCTCTTTTAACGAAATCGTCATTTGACCCTTTGCTGTTTTCTGCATTCGTTTCTACCTTCGCCAAACATTCGTAAATCTTGCAGGCGGCTTCGTTTTGACTTGCAAACTCACGATCTATGTCGCTGTCTTCCCTCAGCAAATAATCATAAGCGACAGCAAGGATTGCGTCCTCCAAAGTAACAAAGGCATTATTCTGCCACCAATCGTTATTAATCCAGTTGGTATTCACCTCCGGAATAAGATAATTGTTTTGACCTCTTAAATATTTGATGTCATTGCCTTTTTCGCCTTCACAAAGCACAACGCTCTCAACGATTTCATTTTTTACGGAATCAACGTAAATCCCCAGCATATCCGGTAATATCGGCGCATAATCCGAAGGAAAGCTCTTGTATTCGCCGGCCTTCACTTTTTCTTCAATATGTTTCAAAATGATTTTTCTCATTCGGGTTCGTAACTCTTTATCGTTTGACATAAGTTCTGCCTCCCGCCTGTTTTAAGGTAATTTTACCTTGATTTTTTTGTTATCTATTGTATTTTTAAGAACTAAATTACGAATAGCCTGAATTTCATTGCCGGAAAGCACTCTGATCGGAATTACAACAGCGTGGGTGCCGTCAATAACAAACAAAAAGAAATCGTCGGTTTGCCTGATGTATGTGAATTTGTTCCAGGGAATTTTTTTGCCTCTGGATTTTGAAGCAACGGCAACGCCTTTATTGTTGATGCTGTAACGCATAAATTTGGAATAAAAAACGTTTTTATCATATGCCTTGCCGATCTGCGATTTCAAAAGCATCGGCAAACCGATTGACACAAACAACGCCGTTAAAATTACCAAAACGCAGTATGCTTTTGTAATTTGCATACCGGGAACAAAATAACGAACCAACAAATCCAAAATAATAATCAGCGCAAACACAAACGCCGCTTTAATAATTCCTCTGCGATAAAAAATATAGTTTACATGAGCCATGTAATAGTCTTGAGCCGAAAGCGTTGCCTTAACGTTTACCTCGTTAATATCATTGGCATTTTTGTTCGATTTTTCACTTTTTATGGAAAATTCAACAGCTTCCCCCGTTTCCTCATCCATAACATGAACCTGTTCAACCTCATTTTCCTTTTGTGCGTTTTGTTCGTCGGCTGAAACAGTTTTTTCTGTAAATTTAATGTTATCTTTTTCTGCAGCCTCTGCCATTTAACGTAACCTCCTAATCAGCATTTCTGTTTTGGACAACCAACAAATACCCTTCACTCAGGCTTATGCAGCCCTCGCTTTTCATCAATTCGTTGCTAATCCCCATAGATTTATCAGCATACAAAGCAGCATTTTGCAAAGGATATTTAAAACCCTGCAATGTAATACCGCCTGCTTTGCCAAACAAGGGTAAAAGAGAAATTGTCCTACCGTTATTTAATTCTACCTTGCGGCGGCAATTTCCTTTTAATATGTAAAGAAAAGAATCATTATTGCAGTAAATAATGTCCAAATCATTATCTACCGCCTGTGTTCCGACGAAAATATTCGCCAATGTGTGATCCAACCGACCGCCGCAGGCGCCGATAACACAAATTTTTTTGATATCATGCTCTTTGGCATAATTTACAGCATAATTCAAGGCAATCTCACCGTCGGTATAATCTTTTTCAGGCTGAAAAAGCTTCTGCGGAACACCGGTTTTTTGATACTTCTGCAAGAGTTCAGCGGGAATAGAATCCATATCGCCAACCAGATAATCGGGGTTTTTGCCGAATTTTTCGGCAATCACGGCTCCTCGGTCAGCGCAGATACAATAAGCCGAATTAAAGATAAACGAA
>JAHZFN010000049.1:0-3648 GCA_019421315.1 Peptococcaceae bacterium
TGCCTATTGCCGACCCGACGGGTGTTTTTCTTTCACATCACAACAGCGTGATCAGCGGCTCCACCGTTGGCTGTGCCTTGCAGGGAACAAGACCTGTCATGCTGGAAATTCAGGCTTTGACCAGCCCTTCCAATTTCGGCAATCCCAGGCGTTTGGCGTCGGGAATCGACTACAACAGGCTTCTGATTATCATTGCCGTTTTGGAGAAAAAAGTCGGTTTGAATTTAAGCAATCAGGATGTTTATCTGAATGTTATCGGCGGTTTAAAGGTGGACGACCCTGCCATTGATTTGGCTTGTGCTGCCGCCATTGTCAGCAGTTATCGAGAAGTTCCCATACCGTCCCATACCGTTGTGATGGGTGAAATTGGTTTGACAGGCGAGCTGCGTCCGTCGGGGCAGACGGCGCGCCGTTTGACTGAGGCGAAAAAGCTGGGCTTTTCAACCGCCATTGCTGCCAAGGAAAAGGGCGTCAACCAAAGCGGCGCCGATTTGAATTTGACAGTTTATCAAGCCGATTCTTTGGCAAAAGCTCTGTCGTACATGGGTTTGTAAAGATTTTAAGATATTAATTTAAAATAGTAATTTAAGATAGTAAATAATACGCCGTTTGATGTGAAAATTTTTTCGACAGCCTAAAAATTTTGTTTGCGGGATATGGTTAATTTGTCGATAAATAAATAATTTGTACGGGTTAAAAAGTTAAGCGCCTGCATTGTTTTTACTCTTGTCCAAATGGTGTTTAGCAGGTTTTTTAATACTTTTATGGCTATATAAAAAAAATATGCGTTTTTGAGGAATAATATTGCGTAATTATCTTGACAAGCCGTATATCATATGGTAAAATAATAAATTTAAAATATTGACAAATATATCTTACTTTGTTATAATATACTTAATGATATATGGATTTGGGAGGTGAGATTATGTTTGCTGTCGGTGACAAGGTTGTTCATCCAATCCATGGTGCAGGCATAATCGAAGCTGTTGACGCAAAGGAATTTTTTGGTAAAATGAAGGATTATTTTATTCTGCGAATTCCCGCTTGTAGCATGAAAATTATGATTCCCTGCGAAGGAGCCGAATCCACCGGTATACGCAGTATTATCAGCAAGGACGATTGCCAAAAAGTTTTTGACATTTTGCGGCACGGTATTGTGAATGAAAAACTTGCAAAAGAAATGCCCAATGCGAAATGGAATTACAGACACCGCATTTTGATGGAAAAAATCAAAAGCGGCAATGTTTACGATTTGGCGGATATTGTCAGGGTTCTGAGCCTGCGCAATAACGAAAAACCTCTTTCGGGCGGTGAAAAAAGAGTGTTGGATCAGGCGAGGACAATTCTTGCCAGCGAGCTTTCTTTGGCAGGGGAAATATCGCCGGAGGCGGCTGTGGAAAAAATTAACGATTTGTTGTTGTTAAAAGCCGAATAATTAATTTTGAACAGGGCAAAATCCCATGGTTATTGGGGTTTTGCTTTTTTTGTTGCAGGATTTAAGTATGAAATATCGAATTAATAATTTGGTAAGTTTTTTATATATTATGTTTTCTGTTGTGTATAGTGTATATGCCGGATAAAAAAGGAAGGTGTTTTTAACTTGAAAAGATTCTTTACGATTTTTGTTACCTTGTGGGTAACGGTTGGGGCTTTTGCCGGTTCCTATTATCTTTGCGAAGGCAAGGTTGCGGACCCGTATATGAAATGGAGTGCGGTTATTGTGGCAACTCTTTTGGCGGCTTTTATTTCCGCCTGGTGGATGCCTGTCATAACGGATGCTATTCGGAAAAAGGTTAATTCTTTTTCCAAAATTCCTTTGATCGGAACTTATATTTCCATTTTGGATTACATTGTTTTGGGGTATGTTTGCGCTTTGCTTGGTTATAAAAAACGCAGTGAAATCGGCGGATTGTTTAGCCGCAGAGAAAAAAGCAGCGCTGTGAAATCTGCTTTGGAAATAGGCATAAACACTGCAAACCCCAAGGTTCTCGACACCAGTGTTATCATCGACGGCAGAATTAACGATATTTGCCAAACGGGTTTTATCGAAGGGCAGATGGTTATTCCCAATTTTGTTTTGGACGAACTGCGGCATATTTCTGATTCTTCCGATCTGCTGCGCCGCAACAGGGGCAGGCGGGGTTTGGATATTCTGCACAGACTGCAAAAGGATTTTCCCGGCAAGGTTGTTGTAACGGATATTGATTATCCTGAAATTGCCGAGGTTGACAGCAAGCTTTTGCAGATGGCAAAGGATTTGTCCGGCGTGGTAATTACCAACGATTATAATTTGAACAAGGTAGCCCAGGTTCAGGGAGTGCAGGTGCTTAATATCAACGAGCTTTCCAATGCGTTGAAGCCCGTTGTTTTGCCCGGCGAAAAAATGACGGTGGAAGTCATCCGCGAGGGCAAAGAACAAAATCAAGGCTTGGCTTATCTGGACGACGGTACGATGATAGTTATTGAAAACGGTAAAAAATATATCGGGCAAACCATCGACGTGGAGGTAAGCAGCGTTTTGCAGACGTCGGCAGGCAGAATGATTTTTGTACGCTATTCCAAAAAATAAAAACCCCGAAAAAAATTCCGAAAAAAAACAAAAAAAGGCGGTTGAAGCTTATGCAGGTTACGGCGATTGTGGTTGCGGCAGGCAAGGGTCTGCGTTTGGGCTTGGGTTTTAACAAGGTTTATGCCGAATTGCGGCGTAAGCCTGTTTTGGCATACTCTTTGGAGGTTTTGCAAAAAAACGATAATATTAAGCAGATTATTTTGGTTGCGGCAAAGGGCGAAGTAGATTCTGCCAAAGCCGTTGCCGAAAAATATGGTGTTACCAAGGTTAAAAACACAGTTGAGGGCGGCAGCACCAGATTTCGTTCCGTGGCGGCGGCTCTGCCTTATATAAGCTGTAAATCGGACGTTGTTTTGGTGCATGACGGTGCCAGACCTTTTTTGTCGGCAGCGGATTTGGCAGCTGTTATCAAAGCAGGCTCCTGCGGAGACGGTGCCATCTTGGCAACCCCCGTTACCGACACCATAAAGCAGGTTTCTTTGGCGGAAAATGCTTCGGAAAACGGTGTTAGGGGTGTTATTTTGCGTACCCCCGACCGTTCTTGTTTGTGGCGGGCGTTGACGCCGCAGGTTTTTCCGGTCGATGTATTTTTGGAGGCGTACAGTTCGTTGGGAGCTGCCGCTACCGACGATGCTTCTCTTTTGGAGGCTTTGGGCAAACAGATTAAAATTGTCGAGGGAAGCCCCGATAATATTAAAATCACCAATCCTCTTGATTTGGCTTTGGCGGAATTACTTTTGCAAAAAACAGATGAATAACAAGAATAAAATAAATAATAAAAAGCAGGTGAATAAAGATGAAAGTTGGCATTGGTTACGATGTGCATAAATTGGTTGAAGGCAGAAAGCTGGTTTTGGGAGGCGTGGATATTCCTTACGAAAAAGGTCTTTTGGGACATTCCGACGCCGATGTTTTGGTTCATGCTGTGATGGACGCTTTACTGGGCGCCGCTTCTTTGGGTGATATCGGTCAGCTTTACCCGGATACCGATCCCAGATACAAGGACGCCGACAGCCTGGAGCTTTTGCGTGATGTTATTATCCGTATCCAGGCGGCAGGCTTTAAGGTTATCAATGTGG
>JAHZFN010000049.1:3658-6495 GCA_019421315.1 Peptococcaceae bacterium
GGGTCTGGGCTTTGTCGGCAGAGGAGACGGCATTGCCGTGCAGGCGGTTGCTTTGATTGAGGAACTGCACCCCAAGGCTTCTGTTTTAAATTTATAGGAAAATTCGAAAATTCATAGAATAATATTTCGATTTTGATAATTCACTGCTTGCCTTTTTTGGTAAAGGCGGGGGGAATATTAAACGGTATTTCAGATTAGAAGAATTATAAAATTTAGGGAATTTTAAGAGGTAAGAAAAAATGTATGATTTGAGAATTATGAGCAACCAGACGGAAAGCATTGCCGTTGCCGAGGACATGGATTTGTTGAGCAGTTTGCGTTCGGCGGGACAGGATCCCATCTGCGACTGCGGCGGCGACGGTGAATGCGGCAAGTGCAAGGCGCGAATTGTTGCCGGCAATATTACTGATATAACGGACGTGGAGCGCAAATTGCTTTCTCCCATGGAGTTGGGCAGCGGTTGGTTTTTGATGTGCCAAAGGAAGCCTTTGGAGGATTTGATTATCGAGATGCCTCAAAGGGACGGCATGAATTTTGTTTTGGCGGAAGAAAATTTGGAAATGCCTTTTGTGCCGTCCGTACAAAAGGCTGTTTTCGATTTCAATAAAATAGATATGTCGGAATACGAGGATTATCGGACAATGCTGTTGGCTAACTTCGGCGATTTAGGAGTCGGTTCGGTTTCCGCCATTGCCATGGAACAGCTTATTCCTGCCAAAGAAAAAGGCGAAGGCGTGGTTACGATAGTTTATTCCGACCAAATTATGACGATTGAGGCGGGCGATACCACCGATGTTTATTACGGCGTTGCCTGCGATTTGGGAACGTCCACCATCGGTTTGGAGATTGTGGATGTTGCCCACAGCCGCCGTTTGGGCAAAGCCTATCTGGGTAACAGCCAGCGTTCCTTTGGCTATGATGTTGAACACAGGGCGCAGTATGTTAAAGAGCACGGCGGCGATTGTTCCGAATTGACAAAGGTTTTGCTGTATAATATCAACAAGCTTTTGGGTGAGCTTTGCCAAAGAACGGGCGTTGATCCGCAGCATATTTATAATTTGGAATTTGTCGGCAATCCGCAGCTGACCAATTTACTGTTCGGCGTTGCCCCGATGAGTTCGAGCGAGATTCCCGTTTTTTTGAATTATGACGCTCAAAATGCCAAGGAAGTTGGGATAAATGTTAATCCCATGGCTCGTGTTAAAGGCGTTGATGCTCTTTCATCGGAGCTGGGCGGCGACCAGGCGGTCATTGCCGACGCCGTTAAGGAAAACGGAACTTTGGTTGTGGATTTGGGCATTGACACCAATTTGATTTTGAAAAAAGACGGCGTTGCCAAAATGCAAAAAATCAGCACGCCCGTTTTTGACGGCATGGGGCTGCATAAAGGCATGATTAACGGCAGCGGCGCCATAACGGGTTTTTATTTTGACGAACCGTCCGCCAATGCTTTCCCCAAAACATTTGATTATTTTACGTCACAGGGTATAAGCGGCATGGGATTTTTTACGCTGTACCGTGATCTCAAGGCGCTGGGTTATCTTAATGAGGCTGACTGCTTTGATACCGAAAATATGCCCGAAAATGTGGCGAAAAAGGTTGCCGACGGCGCTTTCGGCAAACAAATGACTTTGTTCGGCGGCGGTTTTTTGTCCGTTGTTTTGACAGAAAAAGATGTTCACTCTTTTACGGATACGGTTGCCGCTTTGCGTAACGCCGTTGCCGGTTTTACCGACGGTGCGGCGGTGGACAAAATTATTTTTACAGGAGCTGTTGGCGGCTGTTTGGATTTGGCTGCTGCCGAAGAAGTGGGATTGCTGCCTGATAATCTTTCTTGGGAAAAAGCCGAGTTTGTTCCCGAAATGGCTTTGGCGGGAGCCGAACGCCTTTTGTTTGAGGATTACGGCGATTAAATCAGCGTTTAATATACTTGAAAATAATTTAAAGCATATTTTAAAGAAGAAGAATAAGAAAAAAAACCACTCAATTTTTATTTACAAATAAAAATTGAGTGGTTTTTTTTTGTTTAATATATTAATTTTATTATATGGATTTTACAAATCAATTTTCGGAGGCAGAGCGGAGCCTATAATATCCTTAACGCTGGGAATATCGTGTTCGTCCAGCCATTCTTCCATCTCTTTGGCAATGCGGAGCGGAGCCATCGGGTCAACCATGGTTGCGGAACCGACGGCAACAGCAGAGGCGCCAGCCATCATAAACTGCAAAGCGTCACGACCTGTGGTGATACCGCCCATGCCGATGATGGGAATGTCCACAGCTTGGGCAACCTGCCAAACCATGCGTACGGCAATGGGGCGAATGGCGGGGCCTGAAAGACCGCCAACCTGATTTCCCAAAAGGGGTTTGCCTGTTTCAATGTCTATTTCCATTGCCAAAATGGTGTTGATTAAAGAGAGGGCATCGGCGCCCGCTTCTTCGACTGCTTTGGCAATTTCCACAATATTGGTAACATTTGGTGATAATTTGACTATGACGGGAAGTGTGGTGTTGGCTTTGACAACACGGGTAACTTCGGCGGCAGTTTCGGCACGGGAACCGTGAGCCATGCCGCCTGCTTTAACGTTGGGGCAGGAAATGTTGACTTCGATTGCCGCAACATTTGGTACGCCGCTGATGGCACGGGCAACCTTGCCGTAATCTTCGGCTTCTCTGCCCGCAATGTTGACGATAACTGCCAAATCCTTGCTTGTTATCCAGGGCAGTTGGTTTCGCAGAACCTCCTCCAGACCGGGGTTTTGCAAACCGACGCAGTTCAAAACGCCGCTGGGTGTTTCGGCAATCCGCGGTGTGGGGTTGCCTTTTCTTGGTTCAAG
>JAHZFN010000050.1 GCA_019421315.1 Peptococcaceae bacterium
AATTTACTTGGGATACGGAAGAAAGTAATACTTATTTGACAGGTGAGGATTTAGCCAAGGCATATCCGTTGGAATGTAAAGAGATCTTGATTGTAACTGATATGGATATAGCTTTTGACGGTGAAGAGCCTGTGGATACTTATGAAATTACCGATAGAGCAGATATTGACAAAATTGTAACAAGTGCAAACTTGGCAAACTGGAATGGTGATGGTGATTTTTATGCCAGTATTTATTCTTGGACTGTGGTTTTTGATGGCAAAATAGCTATGAGATTTGCCAATGATTTTTCTTATTGCGCTATCGGCAAAGCAGAAAAACATGATGACGGAACTTACATAATTGCCAAAGGCACGGGAGAATACAGTGATTACGATGTTCCTGCCGAATTTTCGGAGGTTTTGCAGAATATGCTTGCAAAATATTCCAATCAATAATTTGTGATGTGTATAGCTTGTGTGAGCCTTTGAGTTTTGATAGTGAGGAGTGATGTGCTATGAAGAAAAAACTTTTGATACTTCTTTTGGCAGTTGTTTGCTGTTTGGCTTTGTTTGGTTGCGGACAGCAAGAAGAATCTAAAGACTATATTGATTTGGATGAAACCGCAAAAGATGTTGTAAACGGTTTGTCTGAAAAAATCAATGGAATTCCCGTAGGTGAATATTTGAGTAAAAAATATCCGTTGGATTCGGAAGAAGTGAATATATATATTTACGGCACATATTATCCGACGGTGATTACCGATGAAACCGCTATCAAGGAATTGCAGGACAGCGTTGATTTTAACTCTTGGGTATTTGTTGTGCCGGGTGGACCGCAGGAAGTGCTTGGCGGCGAAGCCTATTATGTGAAATTTAATGAGCAAACAACGATTGCTATTTATGATGATTTGGCATACGGTTATATCGGTCATGGAACGCCGACCCAGGATTTGTTTAATATTGAAGACGGAGAGGCTTACTTCAATATGAATGATGAATTTTTGCAAAAGGTTATTGAACTTAATGACAAGTACCGAGAAAAATAGTATTTAAAAATTTAACATATTGACCGTTTATACGGTCAGTATGGAAATCCCCAATCTATTAAAGGAGCAATATTGTTTTAGGTGAATATTTATGAATAAAATATTTATGAATAAAGATAAACTTTTGGCTTGGTTTTTGGTTGCATTGCTTTTGATTGCCGGTTTGTTGCTGGGACAAAACATATATCGCCAATATCATGGGTTTATTGGTTCGCAAAAAGTTGTGTGGTCGCTGAACGAAAATGGAACACTTAGTGTTGAGGGCTGCGGAACTGTCGGTATGGAAAAAAATAATGCCGATTCCGATGACCACTTTAATGTTTCGCAAAGAAGCATAAAGTCTGAAAATATTTTTAAAAATCTATGGCTGAGGTCTTGGTTATATGTTAATATGGCTCAGGAAATACCAAAATCTGAAAAAATTCAAAAAATAATTATTAATGATGGAATAACGCAAATTGGTTTGAAGGCGTTTGCCGGGCTTGATAATTTGGAAACAGTGTTATTTCCGTCAACATTGAATAATATAATGGAAAGCTCTTTCGAATCTTGTGGTTTGCAAAGCGTTGATATTCCAAAATCGGTAAGAGAACTTGGCGAAAGAGCGTTTTGCACTTGTTCCGAATTGCGGCAAGTGCAGTTGTACGACGGTTTGCAAAGAATAGGGGCAGAAGCCTTTGCCGGTTGCGGCAATTTGTCTGAAATAAGAATTCCGCAAACGGTTACTCAGCTTGCTTATATGCCATTTGCCAACTGTGCGGATACCTTTGATTTATATATGTATCCGATAGTTGCTCCGAAGCTTGATGATATGCAATATAATACACTGTTTGATTTGGAGACGGATAAAACGAAAAATATTACTATTCACTTAAAGAAAAACGCCGAAGGCTACAACATAGAACCCTGGACCTTTTTTGATTTGCAGTATGATATTGCTGACTAAATTAGATAAAATTAAATTAGGTAATATAAAAAATTAGGAGTGATATACAGTGAAGAAATTTTTTTTGATATTGCTTTTGACGATTGCTTGTTGTTTTGCTTTGTTAGGTTGCCAAAACTCAGATGATGAGCAGACCGAACAGCCAGCAGAAACAAACGCAGAAGATTCTTGGGAACAAGAACAGCAAAAGCCTGTGTTGTCAGGTGAGGATTTAGTCGAGGCATATCCGTTGGAAGCCGATAAGATTTTTATTGTAACTGATATGGATATGGCTTTTGGTGGTGAAGAACCTGTGGAAACTTATGAGATTACCGATAAAGCAGATGTAGAAAAAATTGTTGAGTGTGCTAATTTGGCTGAATGGAGTACCGGTGGTAGTTTTTACGAAAGTGAATACCGATGGACTGTGGTTTTTGATGGTAAAATAGCAATGCGGTTTGATGATGATTTTTCTTACTGTGCCATCGGTGAAGCAGAAAAAAGTGATGACGGAACTTATTCTATAAAACCAAGTAAATATCGTTATTGCGATTACAATGTTCCTGCCGAATTTTCAGAGGTTTTGCAGAATATGCTTGCAAAATATTCCAATCAATAATTTGATGTGTGTAGCTTGTGTGAGCCTTTGAGTTTTTTTGATAGTGAGGAGTGATTTGTTTATGAAGAAAAAATTAATTTGTTTTTTAAGTGTGTTGCTTTTGATGATGAGTTTGGGGCAGGCGGCTTTTGCCCAAACTGTAAACAGCGGTGAGAATTACAGCTTTGACGACCTTTTCGGTAAAAGCGTAATTATCAAGGAAAGCAACGGTGCAACGTTGGTAAACGGCGCAAAATCCGACACTGTAAAAATTTTGAACAGGAACGACAGAACCTTGGTGCCGATTCGCTTTGTGGCGGAAAAGCTTTCTGCCAATGTGGATTGGGACCAGAAAACCAAAACCGTAACTGTGGTTTCCGGCGACAAAACCGTTAAGCTGAAAGAAAACAGCAAAACAATGACAATCAACGGCAAAACAGCTCAAATGGATGTTGCCGCAATCATTGTTAACGGCATAACCTATCTGCCGCTGCGTGCCGTGGGTGAGGCTTTGGATAAAACTGTTGATTACAGCTCCGATTACAGAATGATTGCGGTTTATTCAGGCAACAGCAATGTTTCCGATTTTGGCATTGCTTATCGCTTGGCAAATGTGCTTTTTGACGGCAAACAGCTTGTATATTTTGATGAAAGCAATCTCATGTATTTGCAGGACGGAAAAATGTATATTATGCCGAAAAACAGCACCAAAGGTGAGCCTGTGGAAAAACAAAACGGCTATGTTCAAAAAAATGACATTGCGTATTTGGTAACAAATGTCAGCGCAGCTATGGGCGGTCAAAAGGGTGTTTATGCTATCAAGGGCAGTGAAGTTAAACCGCTGTTCGGAGGTCAAATTCGTTCCTATGCCATTGACGATAACGGTGATTATATGTATGTTGTCGAAAATGTTTGGGGCAATGTTATTCTGGATAAACCCTTAAGACCTGAATACAACGGCAATCTTTACCGCCAAAATCTGCGCAAGCTGGCAGCAGGTGAAAAATCCGAAGCCGAATATCTGGGTGTTAAAGGCTTTGTTTACGGCATGGAACCCACATATCAAGATGAAAATCATCCTGCGGCGGACAAATCTTGGACATTGTTTACCGATAAAAAGTTTACGCCTGTTTTGAAAGACGGTTATGTTTATATCAATGGTGTGCAGTTTATGGATGATATGTCAGAATGTCAACCGACCTACGGCAAATACAAAATTGCGATTACAGACCGTTCTCATGAAAAAATCGGCGAAGCCGATAAATAAAAATTGCTGTTGGTTTTTGAAAAATTCAATGCATGATTGATGATTTGGAAATTTGAATATCATACAGCCGATTGCTTTTAGCTGTCGGTTGTATGTTTTTTTTTGTGTCTGTAATTGAAAAGCTGAATTTTGTCTGTTTGCACTTTTATGCAATTAAAGAGCGTATATTGTTTTTGGAAAAACGCTTAAAACAAAGGGAATACTATAAAAAATCCGCCCGTTTACTATTTCGGGCGGATGTATCGTTTGGGTAATTTATGATTTGTTTGTTTGCGTTACAACAGTGGCTTGCTTAATAATATCTATACGGTTTTTGCAAAGATCAATTAACTGATCCTTGGTAATGAGCGTTTTGTTGCTGAGCCACCATCTGATGGTTTGCATTAAGCCGCCTGTGTAAAAAGACACCATAAATGCCAGCTCTGTTTGGGGGATATTTAACGGAGTTATATGATTTTGGCTGAAATTTTTAAACATTTGCTCTCCGATTGTGTCCAAAAGGGTGAGCATAAGATTGCTTTCCCAAAGGTGTTGAACCATTTTTTCATTTTCGTCTAAAAAATAAATCAGTTTTTTGGCGGAAATAGTAAAATAATCATAAGGTTCCGCATCTTTAATCTCATCTATACATTCGTTTTCCAGCTTTTTTTGCAGCTGCAAGATGAAGAAGCGAAAAAAATCGTATTTATCGCTGAAATGCTTGTAAAAAGTTGCCCGTCTGACCATTGCTTTGTCGCAAAGCTCGCTTACGGTTATATTTTCAAAGTTTTTTTTGTTCATCAGCTCCAAAAATGCTTGACACAAAGCTTTATGAGTTTTTATTACTCTTAAATCTTCGTTTGCTGCCATCTTCTGTTCAACTCCTTTGTGTTTTCGGAAAAGTGCAGTTAAAAAATTTGTTGTTCAATATATTTTAATGTTTTTATTATAATATTATATTGGACAAATGTCAATTAAAATTCTATTGTAAATTAATTTTCATGTTATATTATTATTGAGTTGCAAAAAAACGGATAATAATGTGCAATATGTTAAAAATGTTTTGTTATATAATGTACTTTGCGAATGCAATAACTGCAAAATCAATAAAAAGCGGTAATAATCATGGCTGTTATTACCGCTTTTTTTGATGTTTTCTTAAAATGTGTTGAAAATAATTTGTTTTATTCGTCAATCCAATTGCGGCTGCGGGATACTGCTTTCTGCCATTTTTGGTAATAGGAAATTCTGGTTGCTTGGGCGATTTTCGGTGTGAAGATTTTATCAACCTGCCAGGAATTTTTCAGCTCGTCGGTGTTGTGCCAAACGCCTGCGGCAAGCCCCGCCAGAAAAGCAGCACCTAAAGCCGTGGTTTCGGTGTTGATGGGACGAAAAAGATTGACGTTCAGTAAATCTGCCTGAAATTCCATCAGGAAATTGTTGACGGTGGCGCCGCCGTCAACCTTTAAATTTTGAAATTTTAGTTTGGCGTCCGCCTCCATAGTTCTTACCAAATCTGCCACCTGAAAAGCGATACTTTCCAAAGCGGCGCGGACAATATGGTTTTTGTTGGAGTTTCTGGTTAAGCCGATCAAAACGCCGCGGCTGAATGGATCCCAATACGGAGCGCCCAAGCCTGAAAAAGCAGGCACCAGATAAACACCGTCGTTATCGCTGACGGAACGCGCCATTGCTTCCGTTTCGTCGGCGGATTTAATTATGTTCAGTTCATCCCGCAGCCACTGAACAACGGCACCGCCGATGAACACGCTGCCCTCCAAGGCATAGCGGGGAGTACCGTCGACAGAACAAATCATAGTGGTTAATAGATTGTTTTGGGAAATGACGGGCTTCTCGCCGATATTCATCAGCAAAAAACAGCCTGTGCCATATGTGTTTTTTGCATCGCCGGGTTCAAAGCAGCACTGTCCGAAAAGAGCCGCCTGTTGGTCGCCGGCGATTCCCGCAATGGGAATTTTCCCCGGTATAATTTCTTCGTCGACATAACCGACAATTTCCGAAGATGTTACAACCTTTGGCAGTATTTTTTTGGGAATATCAAAAAGCTCCAGCAGCTCGTCGTCCCATTTGTTTTCAAAAATATTGTAAAGCATGGTGCGGGAAGCGTTGGTTTGGTCGGTAACGTGAACCCTGCCTTTTGTCAAATTCCAAATCAGCCATGTGTCCACCGTTCCGAACAAAACGTCGCCTTTTTCGGCTTTTTTCCGAACGTGGGGAACATTTTCCAAAATCCAGCGGATTTTGGTGGCGGAAAAATAGGGGTCAATTCGCAGACCTGTCTTTTTTGTAACGTCCTTGCCCAGACCTTTTTGAATCAAAGAATCGCAGTATTCCGCCGTGCGGCGGCACTGCCAAACAATGGCGTTGTAAACGGGTTCGCCTGTTTTTTTATCCCAAATAATCACGGTTTCCCTTTGGTTGGAAATCCCCAAAGCTTGCAGATTTTGCCGTTTGTTGCCCAGCTTGTGGCAGGCCTGTTGCAATGTTTGCTTTTGGCTTTGCCAAATTTCCTTGGGGTCGTGTTCAACCCAGCCGTTGGCAGGATAAATCTGAGTAAATTCCTTGCCTGTTTTAATCAAAAGATTGCCCGTATCGTCGAAAATCATCGTCTTGGAGCTGGTTGTACCCTGATCCAAAGCAATAATATATTTATTCATATGTGTTTACCTCTCTTCCGCAGAGTATTTAAAATGGATTAAGCGATATTGATAGCAAAAAGCGCAAATACTTTGCTTTATATTTCGGCAAATTAACTGATTTTTCCTTTTTTGCCGCTTTTTTTACATTCTTTTTTATGTTTGGACATTGTTTGCAGACTGCTTTTGCGGTGTCTGCCGCAAATGTTTGCTTTTTACTGCGTTTTGCGATAAAATATAGAAAGTGTTTAAAAACAATACAGTTAGTTTTATTCAATTAATTTTAGGGGTGCTTTTATGGATTTGGATATTTTGATAGAACGAGCCGCCGAAAAAATGGCAGAATTCGGTAGAAAACGCAGCAAAACAGAGGAAAAAAACTTTGCCAAGGTGCTGAATGCTTTTCGCAAATTCAGGGTCAGCGAAATCAATTTGAAGACAACGACGGGCTACGGCTACGGCGATGTGGGC
>JAHZFN010000005.1 GCA_019421315.1 Peptococcaceae bacterium
GGAACCGTTTTGGCATCCCGAATTTTAGCCCAAGCCGCCATGAACCAGGATTTGTTTGCCAGAACCGCCGAAACCATCGGCATGGCACAACGCGGCGGCTGTGTTGTCAGTCATGTTCGTTTTGGCAAGGCCGAAGATGTCGCTTCTCCGTTAATTCCTTTCGGCAAAGCCGACGTTATCATCGGTTTTGAACCGGGCGAAGCTGTCCGCTGTCTGCCGTACTTAAAAAAAGACGGCGTGGTAATTGTCTGCAAAAAGGCCGTGCAGCCTGTTACAGCATCTTTAAGCGGCAGCGATTATACAGCCGACGCAATGCTGGAATATCTGAAAAAGAAGGTCAGCAAATGCATTGTTGTGGACGGTGAAAAAATCTGCCGTGAATGCGGTTCCGACAAAGTGCTGAACGTTGCTTTGGTGGGAGCAGTAATCAAAAGCGGCGCCCTGAACCTTTCCTTGGCGAACATTGACAGAGTTATTGAAGAACGAATCAAAGAACGCTTTATTGAAATGAACAAAAAAGCCCTGCGCTTGGGCTATGAAGTCATATAAATTAAGGAGCAAAAGCCATGAAAATGAAACAAGAAACATTGGATCAAATTAAATACCAGCTGGGCAGAGTTAAAGCTGCCGACGGCTTCTATGCAAAAAAGCTGGCAGATGTCAACATCGAAGATATCCACAGCCAAGAAGATTTTGAAAAACTGCCTTTTTCCGAAAAAGCCGATTTGCGTGAAGCGTATCCTCTGGGTTTAGCTGCCGTTCCCGAAGAAGAGATTGTTCGTATTCATTCCTCCTCAGGCACAACGGGAACTCCCGTAATCATCCCTTACACCCAAAAGGACGTTGAGGATTGGGCGGAGCTTTTTAAACGTTGTTACGAAATTGCAGGCATTACCAACAAGGACAGAATTCACATCACCCCGGGCTACGGCCTCTGGACAGCAGGTATAGGCTTCCAGCTGGGTGCTGAAAAATTAGGCGCTTTGACAGTGCCGATGGGCCCGGGAAACACCAACAAGCAGCTTAAATTCATGGAAGATATGGAATCCACCGTGCTTTGTTCAACCTCCTCCTACGCATTGCTTTTAGCGGAGGAAATTGAAAAGAGAGGCATTAAAGATAAAATCAAACTGAAAAAAGGCGTTATCGGTTCGGAACGCTGGGGCGAAAAAATGCGTAAACGCATTGCCGACGAGCTGGGCGTTGAACTTTACGATATTTACGGCTTGACGGAGGTTTACGGCCCAGGCATTGCCATCAACTGCGAATACAACACAGGTATGCATTACTTTGACGATTATCTGTATTTTGAAATCATCGACCCCAAAACAGGCGAAAATCTGCCCGACGGCGAACTGGGCGAATTGGTAATCACCACGCTGAAAAAAGAAGGTGCTCCGTTAATCCGTTACCGCACCCACGACTTGACCAGAATTATCCCCGGTGAATGCCCCTGCGGCCGCAAGCTGCCCCGCATTGATGTTATCTTGGGCAGAACCGACGATATGGTAAAAGTTAAAGGCGTCAACATCTTCCCGGGACAAATCGAAGATATTCTGAAAGAAATGCCCGCCGCCTCCAGCGAATATCAGGTTTTCATTGACCATTCCGAAGGCAAGGACCATATGACCGTTTTTGTGGAAACCAAAGCGGAGGATGCTGCGAAAAAAGAATTTGAACACGAACTGAAAGAAGCATTCAAGTCCAAAATCGGCGTTAAAATTATTCCCAAAGCGGTTGCCATCGGCGACCTGCCCAGAAGCGAAAAGAAAACCACCAGAATTTTCGATTACCGCTACTGATTTAAGATAATTGATTTTAATTAACATAAAAGCAAACACCCCTGTTCATTCATGATGAGGAACAGGGGTGTTTTTTATTCGG
>JAHZFN010000051.1:0-4576 GCA_019421315.1 Peptococcaceae bacterium
GCCGTTTCCGTCACTGCTCTGCTTGTAATTGCCGAAATAGACGCTGCTCTTCTGTTCGCCTTGAATCTGTGCTACCGGATTGCTTTGTGCTACCGGATCGCTTGTGGTCTCATCCGCAAATGCCACCGTCGGCATCATTGTCAGTACCATACACAGCGATAAAATCATCGCCCATAATCGTTTTCTCATTCTGTTATCCTCCTTGGCTTGTGAAAAATAAAAACACCTTCAGGATATGGTTAAACCACGCCAAAAGGTGTTTTGTTTACAAAATATAAGGTTTTGTACAGCACAAAAGAGCAGACGTTTATCTGCTCTACTGTCAGTATATTGCCGGAATTTCATGCTTGTCACCCCTTTTTTGGCAAGAGTTTACGCAAAGCTGTTTCCAGCAAAAAGACAGCGGTTCGTCGTTGGCACCTGTCAGACCGATACCGTACGATTTTGCCCTAAAGAAAACCCGGAGTACAGACTGCCGTTTTCGGCCTGTACTCCGGGTCCGTTCCATTGTAAATCAGTTCGGAATCAACCGATTCTCCTGTGCAGTTCCGGTCTTTTCATCATAGATGTACTTATCCATTCTGTAATCCTCCTGTGTGATCGATTTACCTGTATTCAATCATTCCGGCTGACTACAAAAGCCGAAGGGAGAAACTTCTTTACGAAGTTTCTCCTTTATGAGGTCTTTTTTTGCTTTGTTTAATGGAAATATCAGTTTTCAGCTCTGTACAGGAAGGTTACAATATGACCTCTTGTGCAGGGTTCTTCGGAACCGAATGTGGTATCGGTTGTTCCCGCTGTAATTTTTTTGTCTGCCGCCCAGTTAACTGCGCCTGCATAATATGCGTCTGCGGGAACATCGCTGAAGTTGTTTACGGCTGAAACTTCGGGTTTACCTTTCATTCTCCAGAGGAAAGCCACTGTTTGTCCTCTGGTTACCGTATCATCGGGGCTGAATGCGGTTTCCGATGTGCCCAAAGTTATGCCTTTTTCCACAGCCCAAAGAACTGCCTTGTAATAATAATCATCTGCCTTAACATCGCCGAACGGATTGTTGTCGGAAGTCGGTTCGGGAGAACCGGAGGTTCTCCACAGGAAAGTTACCATCTGCGCTCTGGTGCAAATTGCCGCAGGCTCAAATGTAGTATCACTTGTACCTGTGGTTATACCCTTTTTCACTGCCCACTGTACAGGATCATGGTAATAATCATCCTTGTCGACATCGCTGAAATCTTTACCGTTGGCTTGTTTTTCTGTCCATTTTGCATAAACTGTCATATCAGCAGTCAGCTTAACAGTTGTTACACTTTCTTTCAATTCTTTATCTTTGTACCAACCTGCAAATTCGTAACCTGCTTTTTCGGGAACATATTTTGCAAGGTCAATTTTAGAATTTTTGTCGGCTTTAACAGCTTTGACTGCGGAACCGCCGTCAGTATCAAAACTCAATGTGTATTCGGAAACAGCAGAACCGCCGCCACCGCCGCCCGAACCGCCTGTGGAGCCGTCAATTTGGATTTCAATTCTCTTTTCGACAATAACGTTGGTGTCAGCGTTTACTGCTGCGCAAATCAGAGTCATCTTGCCTTCTTTGTCACCAAAGCTGAGAATGTCACCGTCAATTACAGCGTTTGTATCATTCTTTTCAAGAGTCCACCTGATGGATGCAGGATAAGCTGCCAAATCTTCTTGGCTGAATTCCTGTTTAAACTGGTCAAAAGTTTTAACAACAGCTTTTTTCAGATCAAATGTAGTGTTTTTGGCAACTTTTGCAGATACACCGCTTACAGTAATGTCGGTAAGTCTTCTTGGAGCATTTACTGTAAGATTTATTTTGTTACTTTCAATATCACCGAATTTAGCGTAAATTTCGGTTGTTGCTTCACTTTCCGCTTTCAGAGTGCCGTTTGTCAGGGAAACAGCAGCAGGATTGGAGGATAACCATTCAAAGTTCACACCCTGCATTTCTCTTCCGTATTGGTCATAGGCAACGGCGCTGAAATGGTCTGCCAGTACGGCATTTTCATCAAGACGCAAAATGAAATCTTCATCCATTACGGCTTTGATGGTGGTCAAAACAGGTTTTTGTTCCGCTTTTACCACAACATTTTTGGCGGTTTTATCTGTCAAAGCAGAATATGCTTCCAAAATAACATCGGCATTGGAGGCGTCGGCAATTTGATCCGCTTCAACAATCAGTTTGCCGTTTTCAACAACGGCTTTGGTTTGGTTGTTGTCTGCCAATTTCCATTGGATGTCTTGAGGAACGGCAATGCTGTTGCCGTGTTGGTCGCGCGCCAGCAGAGGAATCTGCGACAAATCATATTCTTCGCCCTCAACTGCCGCAGGAGCGCCGCCGTTGTAATACAATTCATGAACATACGGTTTGGCTGTAACTTTTACGGTAACGGGCAAAGCCGTTTTGTAAACAGTTTCCTGATTTTCATCTGTGCCGACAGGATAATATAATGTCATTGTATCCGTACCGACTACAAGACCTGTTATAATATTGCCTTTAACTTCGGCATAGCCTTTGTCGGAGGTCAGTTGCCATAAATATTTGGAGCTGTCCAACGCCATATCTTGACCATATTGGTCTTTGGCGGTAATTTCCAAAGAGGAAAGATCAAAGGATTTTGCCGTATCGTCATTATAAATCAAATCGGGGATAGTTCCTGTTACGGAAAGCTCTGCCAAATATCTGGCGGGCAGAACCTGCAGAACAACTCTGTTGGATTCTGTGCCGTTGACAACTGCATAAATCTGGTAGGTTCCTGCTTCCGAGAAAGAAATATCGCCTGTTGTTTCATCAACGGTAATGCCTTCGCTTTCTTCAGCATACCATTTTACATTTGTTACGGGGAAGTCATTGCCGTCTTCATCTTTGGCGGTAACGGTAAGACCTGAAACATCGGCGGTGTTGCTGCCGTCATTCAGATAAATCGGTTCAAAAGAACCCTCCAAGGTTACAGATGACAGTTTAACCGGATTAATTGTAAGTTCTATCAGTTCGCTGTTGAAATTCTGTGTTGTTTGGATGTCGCTGTTTGGAGCGTAGCGGAGGAAAAGCACCTTGCCGTCGGACGGTTTCAATGCCTTCAGCACCGGGTAGCCGTTTCTGTTTTTGGTTATTTCAGCATATTCCGAAGCATCGTTCAAGTCTTCGTCAACAACAGTCCATTGACCGCTCAAACGAGCGTTAAAGCCGTACCAGTCAACATCATATTCATCAAGAGCCTTGATTGAAATGTTGTCCAGACGCATTTCCTGCAGTTCATATAAAGTTATATCTTCTTTATCGGGTACCAGACGGTCCAGTGCATACAGAGGATATACTTTTTGCGGTGTGATAATTGTGTTTTTGGAGGTATAGTGGAAATCGCCGAAATACGGAGCTAACGGCTGACCTGCCAAAAGATTGTCGGCGCCTGCTTTAAATTCACCCTGATAAAGAGTTTTCATATCCAGTTTATCGGGGTCATAGCCTTGTACATCACGGTTGGTAATTCTGGCATCCAGATCTTCCACAGCGGAAAAACCGTCACGACCGAATGTATAATTTTTGTACCAACAGTCTTTCCATTCATGATATTGGTTGCCACCGTCTCTTTCATAACCACTGACAGAAAGAATTCTGGTTTTGTATTTAATGCGTACAGCACCTTTATAAGGAATTGTGGTTTTCATATCGGTAACATCAACGTTCACCTTGATACCTGTATGTGCAGGCAGAGGAACAGAGATGGTATCGGAAATGGACTGGGAATAGGATTCTTCCGCACTGGTTTCATAAGTTTTTTCCATACCGTAGGAATAAGAGAAGCTTTGTTCTACTTTGGCATGGGGAGAGAGAGCCGCCAAAACGGGAACGTCAAATTCCACGCCTATTGTGGTTTCTTCTGTCCAGTTTTGAGAATATGTATTGGAAACAGTGGTGGAAGTCGAGGTGCTTTTTTCGTAGGAGTAGCTTTTTTCCACAGTGTTTTCAAAATTGTTCCGGTTTTCCGCAGTTACCTGGTAGCTGTCGGAGCTGCCGCCCAAAGCAAAGCTGTAACCTTTCTTTTCCAGATCTGCTGCGGTATCGTCTGCGTTTACAGACGGTGTTTCAAATCTGCCCTGAATACCTTCGATTTCAAAATCATAGAAAAGCTGAATATAATAGCCGTAACCTGTGGCGTGTCTGCCTGTGCCGCCGTATGTACTATCACCCTCGGAGGCTCTGGTGTAGGTATAGAAAACAGGAAAATCTCCCTCCGGCAAACTGTTCAAAACACCTGATTTACTCTTAATGGCGCCTTCCTGAACAATGCTGTCTACTGCACCGCGTAAACCGTTTGCTGTATACTGCAAATTTGCGGCATAGTTTTCAGCATTAAATTTCGTATAATCCTTGGGATGATTTTTATCATTATCATCGCAGTTATACTTATCAGGCAAGAGAGTATTAACGATAGGAATCCAAGCATTGGCAAATGTGGGGTTTTGAATCATCGACTGGAAAATTTGTTCCTGGGTTTTGGGAAGATTGTATGTATCATCCGCATTGAAAACATCCCAGTCATTGTCATGAGTTACG
>JAHZFN010000051.1:4586-7280 GCA_019421315.1 Peptococcaceae bacterium
TCATAAGTGTGATACTAAGTATTTTTCTTTTCATGTTATGCTCCTTTCATTAAATCATTACGTTTTGTCTTATTTTTTTGTTTTATCTTAATTTTTTATAAAGACAACGTTCAGCGCTGATTTTTTATAAATTATACTTTCCGACTACCTAAAAAGCAGAAATGCTTTTTATTAATACAACCGATTTTCTATACACTATGTATTTTTAAAATACCTAAACAAACTTGCTCCAAACAAAACCGAACATCGGCAATAATGCACTTCCTGCAACAAAATTCACCTGAAAAACTTAATTTTTTAAATATATTTTTCAAGCGGACTTATTGTAGAAATATGTCCACGCAGCAGAATTCTCCTCCTTTCATAATCTTGCAGTTATAAAAAATCCTCTTCATCATTTAATTATAGAGTAAGCTAATGGAATTTCATATTAACCTGAGGTTAACTTTTGATAATTCAATGAATTTTTTTCTCAGTCCAAATCTGCTGTTGAAGTTTGCGAATATACAAAATCCCACCTGTCTTTTGAGCAAGTGGGATTTCTGCAAGGAAACTATAACTAAAACAAAAAAACCCCGGCTTTTTGCCGGGGTTTTTCGTATGGTGCGGATGACAGGGGTCGAACTCAATCAAGCCACAAACAATATTAAGCCAACCAAAACAAATAATCAATATAGCAGGTGTTTTATTTTGCATAGAAAACTGCAATATCCCTATTTTTAATATAGAGTGTGTACTTTAGTGTGTACCTGAAAACAAAATAGCAGCCGCTGCCCTATCGTATTAAAGGCAGCGGCTGTTTGCTTTAACAAGGCTTAATTTATCACCTTTGGTGCAGGCAAAAAAAATAAAAGTACCCCCGCCCTGTTTAGCAGGAGATTTCGGCGCTTGGGTATAACGGTGCGGGGAGCAATTTCTAACTACGGGGAAATTTTGAATAAAAAGGGCTAAAGGCTATTGATGAACAGGCAATGAAAAAAATCAAAATCTGCCGTATTTTTCTTTTACAGCCGTAATTTCTTGCAGTGTTTTTTCTGCATATTCTTGGTAATTCATTTCTTAATCATCCTTTCGTTTTTATATTAGAATAGTATTAAGTTTTTTTGTCCTGCTTTGGCAGGTAATAATCAATTTAACATTAATAAATTTTCCACTAAGAAAAGTTACAAACCATTACCCCCTTTCCCCTGAAATATCCCGCAGTTAGAAAATCCTGCCACCACCGTTGCCAATAACAATAATCAATTTCCAGCGGTTAGGGGGGGCTATGCTTATCTTGGCAGCAGCTTTTTTAACTCCTGTTCTATCCTGTCGGCTTTTTCGTGCCACGCCTTTTCTTTATCGGTCCTTTTAACTTTAGGCTCATACCGCCGCCGTTTCTTTTCCAGCTCCATAACAGTCCATTCAACGGAAGATGTATGCGAATTGCGGAAATAACCCAGCCCGCCCCTTTGCCAACTGCACCCTATAACATCAAGATAAATCTGCTTTAGCTTTCTGGATTGGGATAACTCACGCCGTGCCGCTGCTATGTAATAATTCACAGCGGATACATCCAACCCTGTTTCATCAGCTATTTGCCTATGCGTCTTGTTATCTCGGTACTTCTTTAATATAACAGTCCGTTGCTGTTCCTTGTCTTTTAAAACATCACAGACAGCGGGAAACACCTCGGATAATACTAAACTGTCCGCTATGCCGTCATACAGGGTTCTGCTGTCCTCGTCTGTTATGGTGTCCATCAGTGTTATGCCCTCTGTATCGCCTTTGGGCGGCAGGTCAAGGCTTAGGGCATTATTCAGCGGTTCATACGCCTGCCGCTTGCTCCTGCACCCTATAAGAGCGTTAAAGCGGTTTTGCAGCGGGTAACGGAGATAGGCAAGGAATTTATACCCTTTGGGATTTTGCCCGCCCGAAAAGGCTTGTACGGCATCCATCAGGGCAAAATAACCCTCGGATATTAAATCCTCTGCCGTAACACCTGCCGTTATGCAGCGGCTTTCTTTGCTCCTGTAAAAGGTATGTGCCGCTTTGGCTATAATGCCGCTACACAAGGTGTAAAGCTCCGCTGTTCGGTCATGCTCTCCGTTATAAATCCGTTGTGCCAACTCTTCCCTGTTCGTTGCTATCACCCCTTATGGTGTAACCCCGATACCGAAACGGTATCAAGTTTTTGATATTAGGTTTTATAAGGTTTTTGATGTCAGGTTTTGACAGGTTTTTACCCAATATAACGCCCTGTTTTAGGGCGTTATATATTTTTGATATTAGGTTTTATAAGGTTTTCCGATTTTCCACTTTCACTTCCCGCTCTGGTTGGCGGTTTTTGGTTGTTGGTTGGCGGTTTGGTTGGCGGTTTTTACGGTTAAAAGAGGATAAAAGCCGCCTGTTTTTCAACATTTTTCCAACTTTCCAACCTTTTCAAGCCGTGTAGCAGGCAGGTTGGAAAGTTGGCGGTTGGAAGCAAATATATAAGGGGTATATAGAAAAAAATATATATTCTGTAAATGCGTTTTTTTCCCTATATACTTTCCCTATATACCTTATATATTATATTCCAACTTTCCAACTTTCCAACCTTACTAAAAATACATTGTTTTAGCAGGGATTTTATTTTTTTTGGCGGTTGGAAAAGGGTTGGAAAGTTGGAAAAGCTCAATTAATCCGCTTAATCGTCTGTTTCGCCAACCCACG
>JAHZFN010000051.1:7290-9206 GCA_019421315.1 Peptococcaceae bacterium
AAGCCGCTGCCATTTCATCATCGATATTAAAGCAATAAAACATTGAGGCTTTCCCATTGCATTTTATTGTTTTGGCAAAGCCCTTTCTGTCCCTATCCCCCAAATAGCCGTTATTATCCAGATATTCACGCAGCACATTTTGATTATAGCCGTGTGTTAAACAAAACTTCTTGAAAACTCCTGTTAAAATATATACCGTCTTAATAGACAAATCTATCTTGCCGTAAAAGTCAGGGCTGGTATCATCAAATTTATTTTTGTTTTCGATTATCCAGCTTTTCAAGTCAGCCATGCCACGCTCACCGCTGCTTACCTCTTCTTTTGTTTTCATCACTGATATCAGATCCTCAACCTGCAAGGTATTGCCGTCTTGAAAAATGAATTGATCGGCGTAATAATCCGCCGTCAGTATCAATGCCGCTGCCGCCGCCTGCTTGTTTGTGCTGTTTACCTCGTCCGCTATCAAAACTCTATTAAACCCCTCGTATATCGTCTTAATAAGCTCGGTATCGGTATTAATGAGATTTTCTATAAACAACTTACCTGCGTGTCCGTAATTCTCTTTGACTGTATCCGCTATTCTTGCAGCGGCTCCATCAAACATATCAGAGTAACATTCCAACTCCAAAACCCTGTTAATACTGCCGTCCTGCCCGTTGTCCGTTGTTAGAGGTTCTTCCCCTGTTGTCAGCGTACAGTTATGCCAGTACCCCGCTGCGGCTACTGTATTTTGCCGTGTTCCCCGTGTCCGCCCGCTGCCTTGCGCAAGCATATAAATGATTTTGTTTTTGTTGTCTTTATTCCTCAGCGTTTGCAGCTCATCAATACAGTTGGGCAAGCTGTTGAAAAAAGCCGCCGTTTTCTCAAGACCAACCAAAGTATCGCTAAAATTATGAATGAATTGCCCAGGCGTGGGGTTTGCCCACACGGAAGCCGCCAACATCAGCGATACCGTTTTACCGTAGCCGCTGCCGCTTGCGCTCCATAAGTGAACTAAAAACGACAGCACCTTTAAAGGCTCAACCAGAACGGACGCAAAGGACGCCGCCAGCATGATTTTAGGTTGTATGTGCCGCCCTGCCCTTATCTCTTTGGCAGCGGCAAGCCATTTACCATAATCGCCGCAAGGTTGTACGCTGTCAAAATATACCTTGTAGGCGTTTTCCCCGTCGAATACAAGGTTTTTACTGTATGGCACGAATGTTTTATCATCTACCCAGCCCAAACGCCCTACGGACAGTTTTTCGCTTAATACAGCCCTGTTTAGGTTCTCTATATCACGGAAATACTTAACAAGGTTATTGGCGTTTTGCTGTGTGGCGTCTATGCCGTGTTTGGCAAGCCCGTAAATGGCAGGCTTTGACACTATCATATCACGGTTAATCAGTAATTCCTGCCACCTGCCGTTAAAGTTATATGCCAACAAGATTTTGATTGTTGCCGTATCGATGTTACGGTACCGCTCGACGGGTAATATAGGGTGGTTGCAGGCTATATGTATGTTGCACTCGTTATCTGTGTAGTAAATACAGCCTGTTTCCCTGCCGTATTCCCACACACCCAGATTAAGCACGGGCAAAGTATCGCAATCAAAAGACACATAATTATCTTGTGCGAAAAGCTCCTTTTCCTGTTTGAAATACTCTTTTAAAGCCGTTTTCCAATCCTGCATACAGCGATAGGTACTTTTCGCTATATCCTTGTACTCCTGATATTTTTGATTATACGCCGCCCTGTCAAAGCGCAAATCATAAAGTTCCGCCAAAGCCTCGTTAAACAGATAGTCCCTTGTGCATAGTATTTCCGTTTGGTTGGCGGTTTTTGGTTGTTGGTTGGCGGTTTGGTTGGCGGTTTTTGGTTGTTGGTTGGCGGTTTTTGGTTGTTGGTTGGCGGTTTGGTTGGCGGTTTTTGGTTGT
>JAHZFN010000052.1:0-3588 GCA_019421315.1 Peptococcaceae bacterium
GCAGAGCGGTTATGATAACTGGGCAAAACTTGTAAGCAATGCGGCAGGTAACAACGATTTGGCATTTGCTTTGACAGCCGGTGATATGGTGAATTTTGACAGCAGTATATATAACTGGAACGAATTTTTATCATCTGCTTCCAAAAATTTTGCTTCACTGCCGATGCTGGCGGTTACCGGTAATCATGAAACCATCGGTTCCACAGGCACCCCTGATTATTTGCAGAAATTTATGGCTTTGCCGACCAACGGCCCCGAAGGCTTTGACGAAAGATTTTATTCTTATGATTACGGCAACGCTCATATTACCGTTCTCGATTCCAACGTTTTTTCCGGTGAAGAAAATCTGACCGAGGAAAAATTGGCGAAAATCAAAACCTGGATCAAAAACGATTTGGCGGCAAGCAATGCAACCTGGAAAATCGTGGCAATGCACCATCCCGCATACGCCGTTGTTTCTGACAGCATTGCGGCAAAGGTTATGACAAACTGGGTAGACGTTTTTGAAGAAGCGCAGGTGGATGTGGTTTTCTGCGGACATCAGCATATTTATATGAGAACCTATCCTATGTATAAAGAAAAAGTGAATAAACACGGCATTACATATGTCATGGGTAACTCCGGTGACAAAACCTACCCCAAAGCCGATGTTTCCTATTCCGCCAAAATGATTGAAAACACACCGACTTATCAGCTGATAAGCATTGACGGCAATAAAATGACACTGAAAACCTGCATTGCCGACGGTACTGTTTTGGACAGCGTTAACATAACTGCACATGACAGAACCGTGGAAATTCCCGACATCAAAGATGTTAACGGCGATATTGACTGTGACGGAAACGTAACGGCAGATGACTATGATACAATTATTGATGCAATTTTAAATTGCACAACCAATGTGTTTATGGATGTCAACGGCGACGGCAAGGTTAACATTGCCGATGCCCATTATATCAAAAATATGCTTAGTACCACTGTTGAAAATTAAGAGAATGATTAGGAGGTTATGTGATGACAAGTTACATCAGGACACAAAAATACGGCAAATTGTTATCTATCGTGTTGGCTGTGTCGATTTGCCTGACTTTGATTTGCGGCGTTACTTATAACGCCTTTGCCAAAAACGTATCTTCGGATGCTGTTAAAACAGTGTTCTTTTACGCAACTGACACAAACGGTGAAACAGTTTATGTTTCTTCTGCCACCATGGATGAGTTGACAAATTCGGAATTTTGCCATGGACAGGCAGACGGCAAAAATTATTATAACGCTATGGTAGACAGTATGCCTGCCGCCGTTTATGCGGAAGGTGTAGGCGTTACTTTGGACGATTTTGTTACCTATATGACAGGCAGATCTTCTGTTGCCAATGCTGACAAATTGAGTTTTACAAAAGACAATAACGGGGCAGACAGATTAGTGTTAACTGCTAATGACGGCGGGACGTCAACAAAGCAATTAGATACTGTTGACAGTGTTTTTGGAAAAGATAGATACTATTTTCCTGATTTACCTACATATTTGAAAACAACGGACGGCGATAGATGTATTCCTGCCGAGGATTTAGACAAGGTTTTGGCAACTAAACAGCAAATGCCCGTATATTTGGCAACATCCTCCGCTTTTAGCCGTGTTGTTAAAATTCAAGATGAAATTGCAGCAAACGGCGGTGTTTTGACAGGTTGCCTGAAAGATTCTTTGACTCCTGACGATGCTTTGCGTTTGATGATTCCGATGACAATTTCCGATTTAGGCGAAGATGGTTCCGAAGTTGAAATTGGAGCAGGTAATAGTAAAAAATGGGTTTATGCCGTAACTCTGAAATATAAAAACAATGCTGATTCTCCCATTACTTCTGCAGGCAGCGTTGCAGCTCCAACCTGCAAAATGGTTTTGGACGGCACGACCTTGAAAATTTCCTTTGACTGCGCAACGGCAGGCGCCGAAATTTATCATTCCCTGGATGTTGACGGCGATACCGTTTATGCAGGCATTGCTCCGCAGAATAAATATGACGGCAATACCATTGAAATTAAAAACTATGACACCAAAAACCCCGTAAACATTCATTTCCGCGCAGTTAAGGCGGGTTACACCGACAGTGGTGTGCAGGACGTTTCCACCAAGGATTACACACTGCCCACAGTTGACGAAGATCCCAACTTTGTTTACAGCCTGACTGCCGACACGGAAAATTATAAAGTAGGCGAAAGCTTCAACCTGTCTGCCGCTTTGACCGCAGATGATGATGCTCAAGTTTACAATATGGAATATCAAGTAAAAATTCCGACTGCCGCTTTTAGTGTGGAAGACGTAAAAACAGCTGACGGCTGGCAGTGCGGACAAGCAATTGTTGACGGCAGCAAAGTTTTGACATTCATCAGTACCAACGAAGAAAAAGGTGTTGCCTTGACAAAAGATGCCGCTTTGAAATTTGCCGACATCACTTTGAAACCCGTGGCAGAGGGTGAAGCTGAAATTACAATCGGCGACAAAACCATCACCAAAGCTGACGCTTCTGTTTATGCCAATGTCAGCGGCGACAGCATGAAGCTCACTGTTGAACCGGGCGAAGCGGTTTTGGGCTATCAGATGAAAGCTGTTGCAAGCAAAGAACAGGTTGCTCCCGGCGATACCTTTGAAGTCAGCGTTTTGGTTGATTCCGAAACCGTTAAAACTTTCGGCGGTGCTCAGGCTTTGCTCTCTTACGATAAAAATTTGGTTGCTTTGGACAGCGTCAAAGAAATTGCCGCTGATTTTTCGGACAAGAAAACTGCAGACGACTACATGATTGCAGGCTTTGGCGGCATGAAAGAAATCGGCGAAAACGGCTATACATTGGTTACTTTAACCTTCAAAGCATTGGAAAACTTGCCGTCAGGCACTCATGACGCAGTTTTCGGTTTGTCCAATGCAATGGTTTCCGTCAACGGCGAACAAAACGGCATTACTCCCGATGTTACAGCGGCAACCGTAAAAATTCAAGGTCAAACTGCCGATTATCAGCTGATTGCTCAAGCCAACCCCACAGAGGTTAAGGCGGGCGAAAGCTTCACTGTAAAAGTTTTGGTTGATTCCGACAAGATGCAGTCTTTCGGCGGTGTACAGGGCTTGCTGACATTCGATAAAACTTTGGTTGCCTATGACGACGTTGCAAGCCGGTCCGATGAATTCGAAGCTTTGGGTATTAGTGAAAATACAAACGGCATTTTCATCGCAGGTGCAGGTCAGGTTAAAACAATAGCCGACGGCGGTTTTGAAGTTGTTGCATTAAAATTCCATGCTTTAAGCGATTTGCCGTCCGGTACATATGATGCAGTTTTCGATTGGTCCGCAACTCAAATTGCTACAAACGGTCAGACGAAAGGCATTGTTCCCGACACAACCTCCGCCACAGTTAAAATCACTGCCGAAGAACAAGGTCAAACGACAAAGGTTATGAAGTTCGACTTTAACAGAAACGGAGAAGTTGATCTTTTGGATGTACAGTTTGCTTATCGTTTGGCATGGGGTGCTATACAAGTAAATACTGATGAAGAACAGAAATTCTTAAACTATTTGTTTGTTGAAGGATATGAAAATAAT
>JAHZFN010000052.1:3598-3842 GCA_019421315.1 Peptococcaceae bacterium
GTGATGCAGCCTTTGAATTAACTGATTTCCAAAAAGTATATAGACAGGCATGGGGTGCAGATGAAAATTATACCATAGATATGCCGAATAATTTGATTAAATACTATGACGTATTTAGTTCGAGATAGTAATTTTGAATTATTTGTGTATTAATTATCACAAATGGTTGAAAAAAAACAAATTTAATGGTATAAATATTTTATAGCACTATTGTTTGGTTTCAATTTAGTATGTTGTAAATTTA
>JAHZFN010000053.1 GCA_019421315.1 Peptococcaceae bacterium
ATGAAATGGGTAGCACCGAATTCTCTTGCCCATTTTTCTTTGTCAACACAGTCAGCAGCGATGATGATTTTAGCACCGACAGATTTCAAACCTTGGATTGCACTGATACCAACGCCGCCCAAGCCGACAACCAAACCTGTGCAGCCTTGGCGTGCACCTGCTGTATTAACAACAGCGCCCCAGCCTGTGGGGATACGGCAGCCAACGATTGGCATTTTTTCCATCGGCAAGTCTTTGTCGATTTTGATAACGCAGTCTTCGGGGATAACGGCGTAATCGCTGAAACCGCCCAAGAAAGACAGCTGCCACAAATCTCTGCCGTTTTTATCTCTTACACGATATGTACCGTCGTCTCTTGCACCGTCCATCAAACGGCTGCCGCGGTCGCAAAGCTGACCAAGACCTCTTACGCACCATTCACAGTGACCGCAGGATGCCATCCAGCTCATTACGATATGGTCGCCTTCCTGAACACGGGTTACATTTTTACCACATTTTTCAACGATTGCCACGCCTTCGTGACCGGCAAGCATAGCATAGTTTTCGTAATCAATGGGATAACCGCCGTCGATACAATGATAGTCGGAGTGACAAACACCGCAAGCCACAATGCGAACCGCAATTTCGTTATCCTGTGGTTCATCCCATTCCAGTTCTTCAATCAAGAAAGGAGAATGATAACCACGAAGAACAGCAGATTTAGATTTTACCATAAAAATGCACCTCCAAAAAATTAAATAATTTAAAATTATAATATTGAACAACCAAATCGTTGTTTATTATTAATTTAAATTATACAGCTGTACTAAACAAATTTCAATATTTTTCTGAAATGTATACAATGTACAAACACAACAAAACACCTGCTATACGGCTTACCAAAATATTTTGTACAATAATACTAAACAACGTACAGTAAATAATAGCTGTACAAACACCATTTTATCACATTTTGACAATAGTTTTCACAAAATATAAATATTAGCTATATAACATCCTGTTTTACTGTACAAAATACCAATTCTTTGGGATTTTTAGGTAAAGCAAAACAGATTTTGATGAAAAAAATCAAATAATTGGCAGGAGAAATAGCCATAAACAGCGAACACAAATAATGTACACCCATTTATTGGGTTATTATGAGTTATTATATTGAAAAAAGGAGGAAAGTATATGATAGAAGATACAGGGAAACGCATCAAAGCATTACGCACAACAAAAAAAATGTCAATGGCGGATTTGGCGGGAAAAATCGGTATTTCCAAAAGCCTGATCAGTCAGGTTGAACGCGGCGAAGTTCTTCCCTCTTTAACAACCCTTGACAAACTGGCAACCGCCCTGGAGGTTCCCATCACGCGCTTTTTCAATATAGATGTGGATATTACCGAAGAAGAAAACATTTTGGTCAGAAAAGACAAACGCAAAAAGGTTTCCATTCCCGGTTCTCCCAATTCCTACCAGGTTCTTTCGCCCAGCCTGCACAACGACGCAGAATTTCTCTGCATTGAATATCCCCCCGGCAACGGCAAGCCTGACTTTAACGACAACCCCGATGTTTTCAGCCACGACGGCATGGAACATTTCTACGTTTTGGAAGGCACATTGGAATTTTATGTCAATGGCAGTCGATATATTATTAACGAAGGCGACAGCGGAGTTTTCGAC
>JAHZFN010000054.1 GCA_019421315.1 Peptococcaceae bacterium
GATGGCTTTTTCCTCCATGGCGGTTGCTCCGTAGGGCATACAAATCATAATGCGGGGCTTGATGACCCAGCTTCTGCCGTAGGCCTGCTCAATGAAGTATTGCAGCATTTTTTCCGTTACGTCATAGTCGGCAATGACGCCGTTTTTTAAGGGGCGGATTGCTTCAATGTTTTCGTCGGCGTTTTTCAGTATACTGCGTGCTGCATGACCAACTGCCACAACCTGACCTGTTGTTTTGTCCATGGCGACTACGGCGGGTTCGTTGAAAACGATACCTCTGCCCTTAACGTAAACCACGATGGAGGAGGTTCCGGGGTCTATAGCTATGTCCAGGCTGATATGCAGGTTTTTTTTCATTTTTTGGCGGTTTTGTTTGGCTGCCCCTTTGCCTGCTGCGGCAGTTTTCCGTTTGGGGGCGGTTTTTGCCGCTGATTTTTGGTTTGCCCCTTTCGCATTTTTGCTTTGGGGCGGATTGTTTGAATTTTTCCGCCTTGTTGGGGCGTTTGCCGTTTGGCTTGGGGCTGCGTTTTGGCGTTTGCCGCCGTGCTTGCGGTTTTGCTTTTTATAATTGGCGTAAGCCGATGTTTTTTTCAGTGAAATTGTTTTTTTTCTTTTGGGAACAGCACACATGCTAAACCTTCCTTTATATGTATCATATCTGTATTTTATGTTTGCGTTTGATTTTCTTGTTTTTGTGAATACGTTTGTTTGTTGAGCCGCATAAATTGATCTTAATATACTGTCTCAATACTATCTCAATATAAATTATAAAGGAAATAAGGGCGGAATACAACTGTTATTTGATTTTCCGGCTGTTTTGGGGTAATATATAATAGATGAAGTATTTTAAAAATTTTGGAGGATATTATGTCTTTAATCACAGCCAATAATTTGGGATTGAATTTTTTGGAAAAAGAAATTTTTCATTCCGTTAATTTTATTATAGAAGAAAAATATAAAATAGGCTTGGTTGGCAGAAACGGTGCCGGCAAAACCAGTCTTTTCCGCCTGCTGACAGGAGAACTGAAACCGACGGAGGGCGAGCTGTATATTGCCAAAAACTGCAAAATAGGCATTATGGAACAGCACCTGCAAAGCAGCGGCGTCAGTATGTTTGCGGAGCTGGAAAAAGTTTTTGAACATCTGCAAAGGGCGGAGGCGGAGCTTGACAAAATCAACGACGAGCTAAGCCAAAACCCCAAGGAAACGCTGAATTTGGTAAAACGCCAGCAGCAGCTTCAGGAATATTTTTTTGAAAACGGCGGCTTGACCTACAAAAGCCGTGTTAAATCCACACTGATGGGTCTGGGTTTTAAAGAGGCGGAGTTTGATATGGCAGTTGAAAAGCTTTCGGGCGGGCAGAGGAGCAAGCTGGCTTTGGCAAAGCTTTTGCTTTCCAATGCCGACGTTTTGCTTTTGGACGAACCCACAAACCATCTGGACATCAACGCTGTGGAATGGCTGGAGGATTTTTTGCAGAATTATAACGGCACTTATCTGGTTATTTCCCACGACCGTTATTTTTTGGACAAAGTAACCAACAGCACCTTCGATTTGGAAAATCACAAATTAAAAGTGTACAAGGGCAGTTACACCGAATTTTTGCAGAAAAAAGAAAAAGAGCGGGAGGTTACGCTCAGACATAACGAAAACATCAACAAGGAAATTCACCGTATTGAGGGTATCATCGAACAGCAAAAACGCTGGAACCGTGAAAAAAATATCGTTACGGCCGCCAGCAAGCAAAAATCCATTGACCGTATGCGGCAGGATTTGATTGAGGTTGACAATGCGCCCAAGGATATCCATCTGCATTTTCGTGCCAAAGCAAACGCCGGCAACGAGGTTCTGACGGCGAAAAATCTTGCCAAGGCTTTCGGCGAAAAAAAGCTGTTTAATAATGCCGATTTGTTTCTGCAAAAGGGCGAGAAGGTTTTTTTGCTGGGAGATAACGGCTGCGGTAAGTCCACCCTTTTTAAAATTATCATGGGCGAGGTTGCGCCCGATACGGGCGAGTGCAAAATTGGTGCCAATGTGGAAATCGGTTATTTCGACCAAATTCAAAAGCTTTTTTATACGGACGGCACTGTTTTGCAGGAGCTTTGGAAAGCCTATCCTCATATGACGGAAACGGAAATCCGCAGTGCTTTGGCGGCATTTTTGTTTGTGGACAGGGATTTGGAAAAGCCCTGCTCTGTGCTTTCGGGCGGCGAAAAGGCAAGGCTGGGGCTTTTGAAAATCATGCTTTCGGGCGCCAATCTTTTGCTTTTGGACGAACCGACAAACCATCTGGATATTGCTTCCCGTGAGGCGTTGGAAAAGGCTTTGGCGGATTATGACGGCACCGTTTTGGCAATTTCCCACGACCGTTTTTTCATCAACAAGTTGGCAAGCCGCATTATCAATATGGACAATCACTGCCTGACGGAATACTTGGGCAATTACGATTATTATGCTCAAAAGAAAAAAGAGCAGAACACAGCGGCGGCGGAAACTGCGGCGGCTCCCGTCAAAAAAGCGTCCGCCAACAAGCTGGACTATCAGGCGAGAAAAGAGCAGGCGGCAAAGCTTCGCAAGCTGAATACACGTTTGGAGAAAACGGAGCGAAAAATTGAGGAACTGGAAAAGATCATCAGCCGCTGCGAGGCGGAGCTTTGCAAAGAGGAGATTGCCGCTGATTACGAAAAAGCGGCGGAGATCAACAGCAAAATGGAGGAAACCCAAAAGGCTTTGGAATACGCCATGGACGATTGGACCTTGCTTTCCGTTGAAATAGAAGAAAACGCTTTGGATTAAAAAGGATTGGAAATTAAAAAATTGGATAACAAAATTTGTCGGTAAATTTTGTTATCAAGGCAAATTTACATAAAATTCGGCGGGAACTGCGCAAAAACAGAGCTATTTATTGGGATTATAGGGGAAAAAGCAATAATTTTCAGGCAAAATCAGGGATTTACCGCCAAAAATACTTTTTTATTCTTATTATATGTGATATACTATAAAGATAATGGAGGTGTATGCTTATGAGAAAACTGCGGCGGACAACGCGGCTAACCACGGTTGTAATTATGATGCTCGTTGTTTTTATGACGGGATTTTTGCTGGGCGCAGCTCCGGGCAGCAGCGGCGACCCTCTTGTTACCAAAAGCTGGGTTGATAACTATATCAACAAGCAATGCGGTGCTTTGGAAACTCGCATTGATAATTTGTCGGCGCAAATCGGCGGCGAAATCTGCCTTTGGATAGGTGACAGCACCGTTGTCAAAAACGGCGTCAAATCTCAAATCGACGTACCGCCTTTGCTTATCAACGACCGCACAGTTTTGCCTCTGCGTTATGTGGGTGAAACCATGGGCGCCC
>JAHZFN010000055.1 GCA_019421315.1 Peptococcaceae bacterium
TTAATGCTTTAAATGTTTTTCCTGTTCCGGACGGCGATACAGGTACCAATATGGGGCTGACTTTAAGCTCTGCTGTTAAAAACATAAAAGGTCTGACCAATGCGGGAGAAGTTGCCGCAAACGTTGCCAAGGGGGCTTTGATGGGAGCCAGAGGTAATTCGGGCGTTATCACAAGCCAAATTCTGCGCGGTTTTTCCACAGGCTTGGAGGGTAAGGACAATGTTGACGCTTTGTCTTTTGCCGCCGCTTTGCAGCACGGTGTTGATTTGGCGTATAAATCCGTTATGAGACCTGTTGAAGGAACAATACTTACCGTTGCCAAGGCTATGGCGAAAAAAGCCTCCGAGGTTGTCAGAGAGGGCGGAGACGTCATCATTTTGATGGAGATGGCAATCGAAGAGGGCAAAATTGCCCTTGCCAACACTCCCAACCAACTGCCCCAGTTAAAAGCGGCAGGCGTTGTGGATGCGGGCGGGCAAGGCTTAATTTGCATTTTTGAGGGCGGTCTGAAAGCGCTCAAAGGTGAAGAATTTGCAAAAGTTGCCGATTTGGCTCCCGACAAGCCCGACTTTACGGCGGAAGCCGACGTTGACGATAAGAGCAATTTGAAATATCATTACTGCACGGAATTTTTTATTCACGGCACAAATATCGATGTTGACGAAATCCGCAGGCATTTAGCGGATATGGGCGATTCCCAGGTTATTGTGGGCAACGAAGAATTGGTGAAAACTCATATTCATACCGATGACCCGGGCAAAGTGCTTTCTTACGCTTTGACTTTCGGTTCTCTGCATGATCTTAAAATCGAAAATATGAAGGATCAGCACCGTGAAACGATTTTTACCGAAGATGAAATCAAAGCCGCCAAAGAAGCAGAGGAAAAACCGATAAAAATCGAGTATAACTGCGGCGTTGTGGCTGTTGCCAGCGGCGTCGGTTTGGAAGAAATCTTCAAGGAAATGGGCGTTTCGCAAATTGTTTCCGGCGGACAGACCATGAACCCCAGTGCCGAAGATATTTTGAACGCAATCAATAAAACCCCCGCCAACGAAATAATTATTCTGCCTAATAACAGTAATATCATTTTGGCGGCGCAGCAGGCGCAGAAAATGGTCGATAAACCGGTGTTTATTGTGGAAACCAAATTCATGCTGCAAGGCGTTTCCGCTTTGATGGGTTATAACCCCGACGGCAGCGGCGAAGAAAACCTGGAAGCCATGACAGAATCTTTCCAATATACCAAAACGGCGGGCATTACTTATGCTGTCCGTGATTCCCGTTTCGGCGATCAAGAAATCCACAAAGACGATATTTTGGGCTTGGTCGGCAAGGATATTGCAGTGGTAACAGATACCATCGGCAAGGCTGTTATGTCCGTTTTGGAACAGATGATGGACGACGAAAGCGGTCTGATCACAATGCTTTACGGTGAGGATGTTAAAGAGGAAGAAGCGGACGCTTTGGCAGAAGTTGTTCGGGCAAAATTCCCCAACGCCGAAGTTGAAGTTCAGTTCGGCGGTCAGGCTGTTTACTATTATCTGCTGTCCGTTGAATAAGAGCTTTCGTCTTATGATATTATAGTATTTTTGTTTGAACATTTATTTAAGGCAGGCAGATTAGCTTCTGTCTGCCCTTTTGCATATTTGGTATGTTTTTTATATTGCAGATTGTGTGGTGATTGTTATGGCGATACCAAAGGATTGGCAAAAAATATTGAACTCCGAGGCAAAGCAGGGGTATCTGAACAGCGGCATTTTGGGCGGTTTCGGGCAGTGGCTTGCGGAGGCTGTCGAGGTTTTGGATAACAAAAATTCCAACAAAAAAATCAAAGCAGAGATCAAGGTTTTGGCAGAGCAGTATGTTAAGGCGAATATTCTGGAAAGACCTTTGCTGTTT
>JAHZFN010000056.1:0-6491 GCA_019421315.1 Peptococcaceae bacterium
TGACCGCCTTTTTGTCCGTAATTTCCAAAGTTGGCGTTACCGTCAATCAAAGGCCCCAGCTGTTGAGCAGAACCTGCCACAACTCCCGAATTGCTCATTATGCTGTCGGCTATGGCGCTGTCAATTTCAGGTCCTGCCTCTGCCGCAACTCCCGTCATTTCCGCAACGGATTCCGCCAGGCCCTCCCGCCAGTTCTGCCACCATTCTATGGTTTCCGCCGTGGCGCCCGCCTCTTGCAGATGTGCAATCAAATCATCCACCAAGCTAAGCTGCTCTTGGTAATATGCCGCCTGCTCATCGGCTGACATATTGGCAACTTCAGACAGATTACTCATGGAAGATAATATTTTTTCGGCGGCGTCATATGAACCGTTCGCCGCCAAAGCAGTGGCCTGCTCATAAGCAGCAATACAATCGTTCAGAGCGTTAAAACGAGCAGTTGACTGAATAATTTTATCGTTGACCTCAGACATTTCCTGTGCAATTTTGGAAGCGCCGCGAGAGTTTTTATTTTTTAAAGAATCGTAAACTTCGGTCAGCTTATTAAGTTCTTCTTGAAGCTTGAGGGTAACCGCACTTTCTTTTTCTCTTGCTTCCAAAGCGCTTGTGTAGCTTTCCTTGTTGGCGTCCAGCAGTATTTCCGTCCGCTTTTTGGCGATAAGTGTGTCAATACTGCCCGAAAGCTCGTCATATTTCTGAATAACGCCGTCAACCATTGTGTACTCGGTGCCCAGCGCTTCGTTAAGCTCGCCCATAATCAGGCTTGCCCGTTCTCTGTCCTTTTCCGCTACATTGCCGTTTTCGTCAGCCAAAGTACGCAATTCGTCCGCCAAATTCTGGACGTGATCCAGCTGTGCCATGTCGGCGCTGACATTGTCGGCAACCGCCGTCCGTTGTTCTTCAAAGGCGTTGTAGCTTTCGTTTGCGGCTTCCGCCAACGCCTGAAAGCTGTCTGTGTTGTCCCGTGTGGTCAGATACAGCACACCCAAGCCCGCCGCCAAAGCCGCAACCGCCGTAACAACCAAACCGACGGGGTTTGCCGCCCAGGCCGCATTCAAAGCTATCTGTGCCTTTGTTGCCAAAGCCTTGGCGGCTGTCAGCAGACTAATTTTTCCTGTCAAAGCATAAGCGGCTACCTGCTGTGCTGTCATGTCGACGGTCAAAATTTTCGTAACGGACGAGGTTCTGATTAAAGACGCCCACAAAGCGTCTGCCGCCGCCGTTGTTGCTTTGAAGCCTGCCGCTATCTTTGATGTAACGGAAAGCATAACCATAGCAGTTTTGACTGCAATAAGCCCCGCCGCAATCTTCCCTGCGTTTTTCAGCACCCAGGAAAAAGCGCTGATTAAAGGCGGCAGTGCCGATATTGCCAGCTTCGTTACCGTAGTAATCAGGTTTTTCAGGCTGTCGCCCAAGCTTTTTACGCTGTCGCCCAGCTTACCGCCCGACAAACTGCTTGAAAGCTTCTGCACGGAATCGATTGTCGCCTCTGCCGCTTCTTTAAGAGGTGTTTTGATATAATCGTAAAACTGAATACCCAAGCCCTCCAAGCCGCTTTTTAATTCGATAATACGGCCTTGCAGATTGTCGTTCATGGTGTCCGCCATTTCCTTGGCGGCACCGTCGGCATTGGCAATTTGGTTTTTCAGCTTGTTAAAATCCTCTTCGCCCGCATTAACAATGGCAAGCAGGCCGCTCATCGCCTCCTGCCCCGCAATGGAGGACGCCATCTGGATTTGCTGTTCCTGCGACAAGCCCGTAAACTTTTCCCTTAACTGCCCCAAAACATCAGCCAATGGCAAGGCGTTACCCTCGGTGTCCGTCATCTGCAAACCCAAAGCGTTAATTGCGTCCGCCGCCTCTTTGGGCGGGTCGGAAAGCCTTGTAAACATGGAGCGCAGGGCTGTACCTGCCTGTTCGCCCTTGATACCTGCATTTGCCATCAAGCCGATTGCCAAAGCCGTGTCTTCAATGCTGTACCCCAAAGCCCCCGCCAAAGGCGCCGCATATTTAAAGGTTGCCCCCATCATGGCAACATTGGTATTGGAGCTTGAAGAAGCCTTTGCCAAAACATCGGCAAAATGGGCGCTGTCCGAGGCTTTCAAACCGAAAGCCGTCAAGGCGTCCGTAACGATGTCCGAAACACTGCCCAGCTCCTCGCCGCTTGCCGCCGCCAAATTCATCACGCCGTCCAAGCCGTCAACCATCTGCTGAGCGTCCCAGCCTGCCATAGCCATGTATTTCAAAGCTTCGGCGCTTTCCGATGCGCTGAATTTGGTGGTCGCACCCATTTCCTTGGCTTTTGCCGTCAAGGCGTCGAAATCACTGCCCGTTGCACCCGAAATGGCCTGTACCTCGCTCATTGCCGCCTCAAAGTCCGAACCGACTTTAACCGCCGCCACGCCGATTCCCGAAATCGCCGCCGTAATTGCCGCAGCGCCTTTAACGGCAATGCTTTTCATCTTGCTAAGTCCTTTGTTAAATCCGTCGCCGTTTATCGAGGTGTCAAATATCAAACTTCCGTCAGCCACTCAACCACACTCCTTTCATATGAATTTTGCATAATAAAAGCGCCCTCTTTTGAGAGCGCTTAAAGCTACTATTTAATACCCTGCCGCCGAAACTCCATATTCTGCCTGTTCCGTAGTAAAGCCTTCATATTCCAACTGCTCAATCAAACCCTGTCGTGAGAATGACATAACACCAAGATATTCTTTTGCTTTTTTTGCCTTATTTTTATTTACCCGCAATTTTTCGCAACATAATCCTTCATTGCTTGGTTGCGCTCTGCCAAAGTCAAACGGTGCTGTATTTTGCCGTTTTTCAGTTTGTAATGCTTTTTCAGCCGTTCGTAATTGCTTTTCAGCTTTTTGTCCATGCCCCTTGTGTCAACAGTTCGGTATTCCATAACCTTGTTCATCATCTGCATTTCGTCAATGTTGGCAAAAAGAGCACGGAATTTCCACCAATGCAAAAATTCAATCTCCGTCAAATCCAATCTGTACTGAGCGTAAAAGGCGGCGTAAATCATTGCGCTGTCCTCGTAAAAGTCATAGGCTCGGTCTGCGCCGCCCCCGCTCAGTCTTTCCCTGATGGCTTCCGTTTCGGTTTCTTCCGCCTCTTCGCCGCCTTGGTAAAACCACAGCATATCTTGGATTGCCTGCTGCGGATTTTCGGGAGGTTCTTTGTAAAAGAGCCGCAGAGCCGTTTCCAGAGCAAGAAGACACGGCATTTCGCTGTCTTGAAGCAAATGCTCTATCTGTATCATCACACGGAAATCGGCATTGATTGCCGCCCCGTGCAAAGAATACGGTAAAGGCTCAATCAGTATGTTCATCATTAGCGGTCAATAGCTTTGTATTTGGCGGTTCTGGCTTCCATGGCTTGGCGTTGAGAAATAATCTCGTCAATTACCAGGTCGGCATAGTCCAGGGCGGTATTCAAATTCACCTTGCCTTTAAAAATTGTTTTTGCCGTTCCCGCTCCGAACAGTTCGTCAAAGAAATCGCATACCTTCTGGCATTCATGGCGGATACAATCCGACAGTTTGGCGTCCTTATCCAAAGACGGCTTGCGGATCAGCTCCAACGCCTTTTCGTAATGCTCCGCAAAGTCTGCGTCGTATAAATCCACCTGCAATTCAAAACCGTTAATAATCATTTTCGCTACCTCCCGATTTTTTTACTCTTTAGATTTTGCCCGTTTTTAAGTTGCGCTGTAGGTGTAGGCTTCGGGCAGGGCACCTGTTTTTTTCAAGTCAATGTCAATGGCGGAGTTTTCGCCTGCGTTACCGCCGCCGTCAGAGTTGACAATAATGGAAACCTGACCTTTTTCCCCTTTGCCGTTTTTAATGTTGAAATAAACATACGGCACAATAACATCGTTGCCGGTGCCGAAAAGAATGTCTGTGCCGAAGCAATAATCCTGAAATGCGTCGCCGATATAACGGTCGCCGCTAACCTTGAAGGTGCGTTGAGTGCCTGTTTTGGTTGTATTTTGACCTGTTCGGATATACTGCTTGTCCTGGGTTACGGGGTTCATCTGGGCGTCAAGACCCGCAATACCCATCTGCACCACGGTAAAATCCGCCACTTTTGTCGCTTCGCCCGTGCTGTCAACAGCCAAAACCCAATCATCGTTGGTGATCCAGCCCTCATAATCTGCACTGGGGGTTCTGCCCTGCATTAATTCGGATACTTTCATCAAATATCTCCTCACTTTCTGTTGTAATTTCTGATATACTTCATTTTAATTTGTACCTGGTAAATGCCTGTGCCGTCTTGGTCGACCTCATAAAACATACCGTTTGCCGTCCGTATGCTCATCAAATCAAGCCCGTTGCCGATATTCGGATAATTACGCAAACGGTTTTGCCGCCAAACCCAGGCGGCGAATTCTTCCAAAAATTCGTTATGCTCCAAACGCCCTTGGTTTTCGTCCGCCTCCTGCTTAAGGAAAAGCACATAATCATGTTCAATCAGGCAGCTGCCGTCCATGTACTGCTTAACAACGCTGTCATGACTTGCGGCAACGCTCATGTTGGCTGGCGTTTTGGCAGTCAGGTCAACGTACACATCGGTATATTCCGCCGCCTTAACCTGCGGACAGGTTTTAATCCAATCAATAAGCCCCGCTATAATACTCATTCAGCTCTGCCTCCCGCAATAAGTGCCGCTCCCCGCAGAATATCATCCTTGCAGTCGGCTTTCATCCGCTCGAACCATTTTGCCCCTCGTTTTGGGGCGCCGCTGTAAGTCAATGCTCGGTCGGTAACCGTTTTGGGTGCTCTGCCCACCATAACCTTGCCGTAATACTGATATCTGCCATAGGGCGAATTGTAAACAACTTCACCGCTGCCGATTTCCGTGCCCGCTTCGGCGCTTCTCATCAAAGCCCCACTTAAAAAAGGTGTGTACGGTCGGCTCAGGCGAATAACCTCGCTGTCAATATACTTTTGCACTCTGCCGCCTTTTTCCAAACCTCGGCGGGCAAGAATGGCGGCCGTGCTGTCTGTTTCCAAACGAAACCTCACTTTGCCGTCACCTCCCAATGCGCCAACGCGCCGAAACCGTTAAAATCAACGGCGGTTACGGTGTAAACGTCATTGTACTGCTTAAAAAGCTCCGCCGCCGTCTTAGCAATGTCGTAATCCGCCGTTCCGAAAACCATTTTATCGCCGTCCTGCAAGGTCCAAAGCGTAGTTTTGTCCTCGGCGTTCTGCCACGTCAAGCTGTCGGCAAATGTTTTTCCTTGGGCGTCCGCACCCTTGGGGACAATAACGGTAACTCCGTTGTCGGCGGATATTCCCGTTTTCTTCAGCATTGCGCCCCGTGAGCTTTCGGCATGAACGCCCTTTACAACGGTTCTCAGATATTGCTCGGCGCCGTTGATGAAATATCGGTTGTAAACCGTTACCGTATCGTTAAACATCATTTGCTAACACCACCTGTTCAAAAGCCCCGTATGCTCCAGATAAAGCCTTGCCGCTTGGTACAGCCGCTCCTCGTCCGTTTTTGCCTTGACGGTACCGGCAACATAGCTGACGGACCACTTGCCCACAGTTTGGGCGGCAATACCGCCGCCGTTGTCGTTCAGCTGTATGGTTTCGGCAACAGCGCAGGCGGCGTTTTTAACATTATCGGTAACGCCGGTAATGCGGTTTGCCGTCAGCCAATCCAGATACGAAGTTGCTCTTTCGGCATATCGGTCAAAGTCAGCCTCGCTTACGGCGTTTCCTTTGTAGCTATTGACGTAATAATCATAATCGGCGTATGCCATACAAATCAGCTCCTATTTACCGCTGACTGCAAAGCCATCGGCGATAACTTCTAAAATATCTGCTTTTTTAACAGCATCACCCAAATCAATACCCTTTTCTTGGGCATAGTTTTTCAGCTGCTCCACCGTCAGGCTTTTAATATCCTCTTCGGCTTCCACTGTGAATTGAGTTTCCGCTTTGGGTTCAATAGCCTTGACGTAGCCCTTTGCCTTAAATTCAGACCAGCGGGTTTCCTCAATCTCCCTGTAAATGCCGTCTCTGACAATTCTGATTTTCATATTTATCCCCTCTCATTCTAAGCATTGGGTGCTTTGTGCAGATATACGCCTTTGGCTTTGTTATCGTATACCAAAGCGTCATGATACAAACGGAATTGGAACTTCCATGCGTCTTTATCCTGGTTTTCGTCAGGAGTGAAGATTTTGGGCAACGCCAATTTTTTAGCCTGCAAAACAGCCTGTGGATAAATCAGCATAAAGTTGATGTCGGAAGCGCCTGTGGCTTTGGCATAACCCCAGCTTGTACTGCCGTCGTTCAGCGTAATTGCCGTATAAAAACGGGTGGGCGGCACATATTTAATCACCATGCCGTTGTAACCCTGCAATACAGTGTTGACAACGCCGTCGGAACCCCATTCACGAGTCAAAGCCTGATTCAAAAGCGGCTGTAAATTAGAATTAATATACAGCACTCTGCCCTCAAGCGGCACTTC
>JAHZFN010000056.1:6501-8207 GCA_019421315.1 Peptococcaceae bacterium
ATCTGACGAACAGCTTCGTCAATGGCGGCGATAATCGTATCCTTGGTCAAGACCGCCGCTGCCGTTGTGGAAATGCCGGTTGCACTGGCGTATTTGGAAAAACGGAACGCATCAATTTCGGGCGTAACCTGCATTCTCATGAAATCGGCGGTGGACAATCCGAACGCCTGACCCAAGGTTTCCTCGTTATCCATTCGGTCGATGGAAAATTCCTTGCCTCGTTCCTCTGTCAGCTTGAGGGTTTCCCAGCCGACGGTTACATCACCTTTGGGAAAACCGTTGGCACGGCTGTAATCTCCCAAGCCGGTTGTGGAAACTTTCAAAACCTTAACCTCGTTGACACCCGAAAAATCAACTCTGGTTGCGGCGTCCATGCCCTCCGTTACCGCTCCGAATTTATACATTTCATCCAAAATGGGCAGAAACTTTTCTGCATATGCAATACTGTTTGCCATTAATTATCATCCTCTCTGTTGTTAATTTTTCTTCGGCAGACCCGCCGCCTGCTTGACGGCATTCAAAAAAGCGTTGCCGCCGACATCTAAATTATTGCCGTGGCTGCCGCCCGTGTTTATATGGGCGCCGCCGTTATTACCCTCTTGACCACCGTTGGGAGGTGCGCTGAACAAAAAGCTTTTTTCCTTTTGCAGATTTTTCAGCTGTTCCTCAAAGCCTGTCAGCTTGCCGCCATCCATTTTAATCAGGCTCATATCCAAAAAGGGCTTTACGGCTTTAACGTCGTGTGCCTTGGCATTGACAAGCGCCATATCCAAAGCGCTGTTCAGCTTAAGTCCCGCCACATCGGTGTCGTACTTGTCCTGCAATGTTTTGATTTGGGCATTTAAAGCCTTGACGTCAACTCCGTCAAACTCTTTAACAGCCTTTTCCAAGCCGTTGATTTTTTGGTTTGCCGCCGCCAGTTCATTTTCTTTGTCGGTCAGCTTTCGCTTGTCAACATACATGCCGCCCGCCAGATTGGCAAGCTTAATATCTTTGTTGTCCTTAAGCTTTACCGCCAGCTCATCATATGTCAAGCTGCCGTCTCCGAAGATTTCCTTTAAAAATTCCATGTTGTTTTCCTTTTCCGCCCTTTTGAATTACTTTGATTTGTAAATCCGCAGCCGTTCTGCGACCGAGGGCGGCGCTGAATTTAAACGCCGACAGCTGGGCTGATTTTTTGCATAAAAAAAGCGTTCAAAAAATGAACGCTAAAATCATTTACTTGTTTTTGTTACTTAATAAGCCCAACAATTTCGGGCATAAAAATACCACCTGCCTTGGGGTAGGTGGTATTAATTATCTTCTCTCGGTTCCCATTTATAACCATTGGCGCATTCTTTTAATTCTTTGGGGTTAATATCGAAATAATATGCTTCCGGTATGCCGTCGGGGTAAGCTTTGCAACAAGGGCGGTATCCACCTTCTTTTTTGCCAAGCATATTTTTACATAAATCACAAGGATTATTTACACATATCATAAAATTTTACTCCTTCCAATATGTTTGTTGTAAAAGTCTTTGGCTTCATCAGAAACAATTTCATTTCTGGTTAATAAAACTTCGATTTCCGCTATTGCTTCCGCTCCATCTTTATTAGCAATAAAACTGATATCTTTAACAGTAGGTCTTGATAAATATTTATACAACTCCACAAGTTTCTCTCCTTTCATACTTTTTATTAATGTAGCTTGCCCCCATTCATTTTTC
>JAHZFN010000057.1 GCA_019421315.1 Peptococcaceae bacterium
TGGATAACAGGGCGAATCATCAGCATGGCGGCGCCTGTTGTGCCAACCCAGCTGGCAAGCAGGGAGCCGATCAGCAAAAGAACCATATTGGTTTTGGTTGTGCCGACCAAAGTACCTTTCAGGGCAATGCCGCCGGATACCACGAACAAACCAAAAAGCAAAACGATAAAGGGCAGATAGTCCAGCAAAATCATTTCGTAAACATTGTAAACCATATTATTGCCGCCGTACACAATGCCGAAAGGAATCAAAAAGATTAACGCCCAAAGCACAGCAACGCGCAGCTGGTTGTGTTCCCACCATTCGGGCTTAACCAGCGGGAAAATGGCGATGGAAAGCAACATACCGACAAAAGGAATACAGCTCCAAAGCGGCAGAGACGTTCCGAGTTCATGGCTGATTTCATCTGTAGAAACCAGAGAAACAATCGCCATGACCACGATGGCGATAATAATACCGCCGATCACGATTAAATTTTTCTTTTTCATAGTTTCACTCCTAAACTAAAACATAAAAATATTATACCTTGCGCAGTTTATATATTTTCATTGCCAAACTGCGTAATACAAAAACTTATTTTAATAATACAATAAATTTGCAAATAATTCAACAGAGGTTGTAAACATTTCATTTTGAATACACAAATACATAATTTATTTACACAATAGGTTCATCTATTCAAACACATTTTACAAAAATCACCTAAAAAGAACCGTCGAAAAAAGACAAAAAAACTCGGATAAACCGCCCCAATTCAACAATAAAAGAAAATATTGAGAAAGAAAAAACATTATTCCTAAAAAAACTCTCCCCAAAAATCAATTGATTTTTCAAGCCTGCCGAACCGTTTTATTTTAAGATTACGACTCAAAATTATTGCAATTAATGCTAATTACCAAAAATTATCATAATCCGAAACTTATCACCATATCTCATTTCCACAAATCCGACTTGCTTAAAAATATACTTATTTTTCTGCATAATATAAATCGGGCACTCTTTACCCTATTATATATTTTACCGAAAATCCTGTTAATTATTAAAAATACGCACTGCAAAATGACAACAAAAAAACGCAGAAAAAATTTTCTGCGTTTTTAATTTTAATATTTTAATTTTAGCAATTTAATAGATATTTAAAGCTTTTAATAACCCATTTCTTCGTCAACCAAAAGCACCCATGATTCGTCTATCGCCCACGGCGCCCTTGCCAAAACGCAATAGGCATTACAAATTCGTTTGGGACTGCTGCAATCAACACATTTGCCTGTCTTGGCACATCCTGTCGGCAAACCGATTCTCGCCACGTTTTTCGGGGCGGCAATTTCCTGCAATCGCTTATGAGCAGCATTCAAATCTGCCACAATTTTGTTTTTGCCGACCACATAGTAAACCTTGCGGGGACCGAAGGTCATTGCGGAAACTCGATTGCCGGCGCCGTCAACGTTGAAAATCATGCCGTCGGCGGTAACGGCGTTGGCGCTCATAAAATAAGCATCGGAGCTGTTGGCAGCCGCCCAAGTCTGTTTTTTTTCTTCGGGCTTGGCGTGGGCGTGATTAAAAACTTTCATACCCCGCCCTTCAATAATTTCATCAAAGCCCAAGGTATCCAAGGTTACGGAACCGCCTCTGCCAACGGTTTCGGTTTTCGGGAAATCCTCTTTCAGCCATTTGATAACGGCTTCTTTGTTGTCAAAAACCAAAGCTTTAAAACCGTGCTTTGTCAAAACTTCAGCCACATCATGCAAATTATAAGCCACAAAACACACCTGCCTCTTTTAACCAATCATCAATTAAATTATTAACAGCTCGCCGTCAATTTTTATCTTTCGGGAAATGCCGCCGCCGCCATGGCGATAGTATCGGCGATTTCCGCAATTTCCGCCCGGCTCAAAACGAAATCCATGTAATATTCGCCGTTTCTGTATTCTTCCGGCGGCGCAACTTCGTATGCCAAAGCAAAACGGAATTTATAATGGTCGTCATCCAGCTTCTTTTGGTAAATGCCGACACAAGGTTCGGTAAAGAACATCTGCGGCGTATTGTTGTTTTCTTCACGGCCTTCTGCCAAATTAACAAACCAGGTCATAATGTCTTCCAATTCCCAAGACAAAAGGCAGGGGTCAACGGTTTTCCATTCATATTTTTCGTCGTAACATTCAAAGCCCACGTTCAGCCAGTTGG
>JAHZFN010000058.1 GCA_019421315.1 Peptococcaceae bacterium
ATGTTCTCCGCATTGGGAACCATAATTGGACCGCCCGCCGACAAAGAATAAGCTGTGGAGCCGGTCGGCGTCGCCAAAATCAAACCGTCGCCCACATAACTCATGGCGTGACGGTCGTCAATTGACAAATTAGCCTCAATTGTACGGGAAATATCGTTATTGATTACAATATCGTTTTGCGCCGCACCCGTTATGATAACCTCGCCGTGGCGGATAACCTTGCCGAAAAGCAAAATTCTTTCTTCTATTATATAATTGCCTGCGACAAATTTTTCCAGCTTCTGTTCCAAATTGTCCTTTTCCACAGCGGTCAAAAAGCCCAGCTGCCCCAAATTAACGCCGAACAAGGGAATACCGAATTTTGCCAACACCCTGGCGGCATGGATAATAGTGCCGTCGCCGCCCAAAATAACAGCAAAATCGGGATAATCCTCTTTATTCTTTTTCTTAGTATAAAGGTCGTTTACCATAACGCCCAAATCCTTGGCGGAATACCCCAGCTCATAGCCGATATCCTCACCCGGAAAAACAAAATCTATATGATTGGTTGATAAATATTCAATAATCTGCTTGGCATAGCTGACACTTTCCGCTTTTTTGTAATTCATAATCAACATTGCGGTTTTTAATCGGTTCATGGCAACATCTCCCAACATACTATGCAACTTATACAACGGCATAATAATTTACTTATATTCACACCTTAATAATATGCACTTTTCTTGAATATGTCAAGGTTTTTCTGTAATTTCTTGCAAAAAAAAGAAGAATACACAATATTTATACAGAAATAAAGTATATTCTTCATTTATAGTTCTTTTATCGTTCTTTGTATATTCACTTAATATTCACAAATTGCAGCAATCAAAGGGATTTGGCAGTCAATTTGTCCGCCGCCTGCTGTGTTATCTCTTGAATAAGGTAGTCGTTGATGCCTATGCCATCGCCTTTTTTGCCCAGCCAAAGCAAATATTCGATATTGCCTTCGGGGCCTTTGATGGGCGAAAAATCCAAACCCAAAACAACAAACCCCAAATCCAAGGCGCAGTTTATCACTTTGCGTATAACCTCTTCATGCACGGCGGGATCGCGCACAACGCCTTTTTTGCCGACTTTTTCCTTGCCTGCCTCAAACTGGGGCTTAATCAAAGCCACCAGCTGACCGCTGTCTTTCAGCAATGGGAAAAGGCAGGGCAAAAGCAGCGTCAGGGAAATAAAAGAAGCATCTATGGTTATCAAATCCAAGGGTTCGGGAATTTGCTCTTCCGTCAAATATCTGGCGTTGGTCTTTTCCAAAACCACAACTCGGTCGTCCGTCCGCAGGCTCCATGCCAGCTGACCGTAGCCAACATCGACGGCATAAACCTTGCCGACGCCGTTTTGCAAAGCACAGTCGGTAAAGCCGCCGGTGGAAGCGCCGATATCTGCCATCACCGCATTTTCTAAAGGCAGGTCAAAAACCAGAATTGCTTTTTCCAGCTTATAACCGCCGCGGCTGACATAGGGCAAATCCTTGCCCGTAACCGTAATTTCGGCGTCTGCGGCAACCTGGGTTCCCGCCTTATCAACTTTGTTATTATTAACCAATATTCTGCCTTCCATAATGGCAGCTTTGGCTTTTTCTCTGCTTTCGTAAAAGCCTTTTTCCACCAGAAAAACATCAAGACGGCATTTTGCCATTTTCAAACCACCTGCTGTCAATTTTTTTTGCTATTTTTTCCGCCGACAAACCGTAAGCGTCAAACAATTCTTTCGGTTTGCCCTGGGGGATAAATTGATCGGGAAAAGCGAAAAATTCAACCTCCGCCGACACATTATGCTTTGCCAAAACCTCCAAAACGGCGGAACCGACACCACCTGAAATTACTCCGTCTTCCAAAACGGCAATTTTTTTGTATTTTTTTGCAAAAGCGACAATCAAATCCTCATCTAGAGGCTTGGCAAACCGCAGATCCGCCACCGCCGCTTTTGGTTTGTTTTCCAAATTATTATTTAAAATTTCCGCAGCCTGCAAAGCCTTGGCAACCATTGAGCCGATTGCCAAAAGACCGACGGAATCTTCACCGCCCTCAAGCAAAACCTGCCCCTTGCCATATTCCAAAGGCGGATGTTCATAATCCAAAATGGGCGCGCCGCCCCTGGGATAGCGCACCGCCACAGGCTTGTCCAAAGCCACGGCAAAATCCATCATTGCCAAAAGCTCCTGCCCGTCCCGCGGCGCCAAAATATTCATATTGGGCAAAGCACGCAGATACGCCAAATCAAACAAGCCCTGGTGCGTTTCGCCGTCGTCGCCCACAATGCCCGCTCTGTCCACTGCCAAAACAACAGGCGAATTTGCCAGACAAACATCATGGAAAACCTGGTCAAAACCTCTCTGTAAAAAAGTGGAATAAACGGCAAATACAGGTTTCAGTCCACGGCTTGCCAAAGCCGCCGCAAAGGTTACGGCATGAGCCTCGGCAATACCCACATCATAAAAGCGTTCTGGATAAGCCTTGGCAAATTTGTTCATGCCCGTGCCGTCGGGCATGGCGGCGGTTATGCCCACAATATTGGGGTTTTCTACCGCCAGCTTCATCAAAGCGTCGGTAAAATACGCCGTAAAAGCCTTTTCCTTGGAGGGCTTCACCTCTCCCGTCAAAATGTCAAAGGGCTTGGTACCGTGAAAAGCCGTCGGGTTTTGCTCCGCCGGCTGAAAGCCTCTGCCCTTTTTCGTAATAATATGAATCAGCGTAGGTTTGTTTATATCCTTGGCTCGGCGCAAAACATCCAAAAGCTCGGGAATATTATGACCGTCCACCGGTCTCAAATACACAAAACCCATTTCCTCAAAAAAAACGCCCTGCACCAAAAAATATTTTAAGCTGTTGCGCAAATGCTCTAAATGCTGATAAATTTCCTTGCCGTAGCGTTTGTTTTTCAAAAGCTCATGGGTGATTTTCTGTTTCAGCTTTTGGTATCTTTTGTTGGAACGCATTCTGGTCAAATACTTGCTCATGGAGCCGACATTTTCCGCAATGCTCATTTTGTTGTCGTTCAAAATAACGGTAAAAGGCGTCCGTAAATCACCGCTGTGATTAAGCGCCTCGTAAACCATGCCGCCCGTCAAAGCGCCGTCACCGACTACGGCAACAACCCTTTTCTTTTCGCCTTTCAGCTTTGCCGCCTGAGCAAGACCTGCCGCCACAGAAACTGAGGTGCTGCTGTGCCCTGCCACAAAAGCGTCATATTCGCTTTCATACGGCTTGGGAAAACCGCTCAAACCGTTAAATTGACGCAAAGTTTTAAACTCTTCTTTGCGTCCCGAAAGAATTTTGTGCGCATAGCATTGATGACCGACATCCCAAACAATTTCGTCGTTTGGCAAATCCAACGCCCTATGTAAAGCGATTGTCAGTTCCACAACACCAAGGCTGGGTGCCAAATGACCGCCGTTTCGACTGACAACTTCAATAATATATCTGCGAAGCTCCGCTGCCAACCGATTCATCTCGTCCACAGACAAATTCGACAAATCCTTGGTTTCACAGACTGTGTCCAGTAATTTACTCATTGCAATACCCTATTTTCTAAACTGTTTTTAACCTATTTTTTTACTTTATACCGGTATTCTCAGACACCTTTGGCAAAGACGCCGAAGCTTATTTTCCAAAAAAAATTTAATATTTTATTATTATTTATCTTACTTTTCATTTATCTTTGTGCTTTTTTCCAAAAAATGATTTAATATCCAAAAATTTGCCAACATGCCAAATAATGAAATCGGCGTTGTTGATGGCAAAATTCTTACCCAATGCTTTGCCGCCCACAGTCAACGCCGCTGTTGCCCCTGTCATAATAACGGAGGCAATCAATGTGCTTTTTTCACCGGAAGATACAACAATATACACCAAGGCGGCGCCGATACCGCCGCTTACAGTGCCGCAGATATCGCCTATAACGTCATTGCAGATATTGGCAACCTTATCGGCGTGCTGAATTAAATGCAAAGATTTTTTTGCACCGGGCAGCTTGCGGCTGGCCTTGGCACGAAAAGTTGCAGGGTTGGCAACAGCAATGGCTGTTCCGACCACATCGAAAATAATACCTATAAGAATAACCAACAGCAGCAAAACAAAGCCTATGATAACAGATTCGATATTTTCCAAAACAACCTGAGAAAACAAATACATTGCCGAAGCAGAACAAAAAGTAACAATAAAAATTAAAATAACATATTTTAAATGTCCGGATTTATTTTCGCTTTTGCTCATTTTCTTTTCATCAATCTCCCTGCACTTTCAGGCATTGTTTAACAACAATGCCTAAAAAAATATCAAAGTTTATAAAAAATGTTGATATGTGAACTGTTTTCAGGTAAACTTTATGACTTAGGTTTGGCAGGATTTCCCGTCAGTTCACCTTTCGTCGCCGAAAAGGCGGTTCCCGCTTACGAACCAACCTGCGCCGTCTCCAAACGCAGAGCCAAATCACCACTGAGATCATACTTTAATCCCTGCAAACACGACAGTCTAGGAGTTTTCCTCCACGGCAGAATTTTGACCTTAGCCTCTTTTGCAGCTATGGTTTCATCCAAGGTTGCACCATCGGTCCGGTCGAGACGTCATAGTGTCCTTAGCGAAATCCACCACCGCCACTCAAGGCAGGCTACGCTGTACCCAGCTTTGAGCCGAATACAGGTTCTATCCCAAGCCATAGTTATCATGCCCGACCGAGGCATCTCCCCACGAACTTGGGTCTCCACGGTAATTGGGTCGGTTGCCTCATGCCATTGAGGTCGCCCAAGAACCTTAACTCCCACTATCAACCCCCGACTGGGCGTCGGAAGCCAACACCAGGAACTTCATCGATGTGCCCTTTAACGGATTTTTAGCCCCGCCCTCGGATCAGAACCTGCCGACTAGAATACTGCGTCACATATCAACAAAGCTTATTCTTTACAAATCTGCGGCAAATTATCGGCAAAAGCCGAAATCCGCTTGCAGAGTAATATACAAAAAAATTATTAACTGAATATTAATTTTGGCAATTTTTTTCCATTTACATCTCATATATATAATTTATTAATTTTATTTTATTAATATTTTATTAATCCAAAAAATCTTCGATTGTGCTGATTTTCGGTCTGCCGCCGTCTTGGGGCAGCTCAATTAAAATCATCAAAAAGCTGCATGGCGTGTCCAAACGGCCGTGTTTGGCAAGCCAAGCCATAACGGCGCTTTTCAGCCGTTTCTTTTTGTTGGGGGTAATGGATTCCGCAGGGCTTATCATGCTGCCCTCTTTGCGGGCTTTAACCTCCACAAAATAGGTTATGCCTTTTTTGCGGGCGATAATGTCAATTTCACCGCTGCCGCCCCGAAAATTTTTAAAAAGAATGTCATAGCCTGTGGCTTTTAAATAATCGGCGGCAATTTTTTCGCCTACCCTGCCTTTTTCGTAGCTTACTTTTCCCACATTTTACCTCTCGTTATACTTTTTTTATATTGTAAACTTCTTATTTTTTAATCGGTTTCAGCTTAAAGCTTTTGCGGTGAATGGGCGTATATCCCAAAGCAAAAACCGCCTCTTTGTGCGCTTTTGTGGGGTAGCCTGCATGTCCACCCAAGCCGTAACCGGGATAAATCTTGTCGTATACCTTCATCATTCTGTCCCGATGGCATTTGGCAATAATGCTCGCCGCACCGATGGAAACGCTTTTGGCATCGCCCTTGATAATATCCGTCTGTGGAATGTCTGCCGCAAGGTTGACAGCGTCCACCAAAAGGTGCTGCGGTTTTACAGGAAGCTTTGCAATAGCCTGTTGCATTGCCAGCTTGCTCGCCTCCAAAATATTGATTTTGTCGATAACCCCCGGACCGACGGCGCCGATTGCCCAAGCAACACAGTTTTCCTTAATTGTTTTTTCCAAAGCCAGGCGTTTCTTTTCGGAAAGCTTTTTGGAATCGTTAATGCCCTCAATCATAACGTCTTTCGGCAAAATAACGGCAGCAGCCACCACAGGTCCCGCAATGGGTCCTCTGCCCACTTCGTCGATGCCTGCGATAAAATCAACGCCGTCATGCCAAAGCTGCCGCTCATAGTGAG